>JAGYOC010000200.1 GCA_018399795.1 Dehalococcoidales bacterium | reverse complement strand
TTGCCCGGCAGATGTTGACCAAGGTCCGCATTGATAAGCCCGGTGACACCGACCTGGTTACCGGAGAACTTATCGACAGGTTCCAATACGAGGATATCAACAGGAAAATAGTTGCCGATGGCGGAGAACCGGCCACGGCAGAAATACGTCTAATGGGAATAACACGTTCATCACTTAATACAGATAGCTGGCTCGCTGCCGCATCTTTCCAGGAAACCACAAAAATCCTCACCGAAGCCGCCGTAGGCGGGAAAATAGATAAGCTGAGTGGCCTAAAGGAAAATGTCATTATTGGCAAGCTCATACCAGCCTATCACCACGAAACCAAAGAAACCGCAGAGCTTCCGGCCGGTAACAAAGACGAAGGAGAGGATACCTCTGAAATCACTGTCCAGTAAGAGTCTTATACCATATTGGATGTCAAAGTATAGAGCCAACCTGTGATACCGCAGGTTGGCTCTATACTCACAATATCTATGTAGTCGTAGTTAAATAACGCTCCCATAACTATATGTTATAATAAATATAGCCGCAAAGGATAGGGGGTAGAACATCGAACGGGTCATATCAGGAAAACCTAACACGGACGATAATTCACTCGACACCAGCCTGAGGCCAAGGCAACTTACCGACTTCATCGGTCAGACCAAAGTAAAGGAAAACCTTAAGATAGCAATTGCTGCTGCCAGAAGCCGTGACGAGTCACTGGATCACATACTGCTCTATGGCCCGCCCGGGCTGGGTAAAACTACGCTGGCCCACATTATCGCCGGCGAGGTGGGTGCAAGCATAAAAATCACCTCGGGGCCAGCGGTAGAACGCACCGGAGACCTCGCCGCCATACTCACCAATCTACGCAGCCGGAACATACTTTTTATCGACGAGGTCCACCGCCTCAATAGAACGGTAGAGGAAATGCTTTACCCGGCCATGGAAGATTATGCCCTGGATATAATCATTGGCAAAGGCCCGGGTGCCAAAAACCTCCGGTTGAATCTTCCCGACTTTACCCTTATCGGGGCCACGACACGATTCGCTTTACTGAGTCCCCCTTTGAGAGACCGGTTTGGTGCCGTATACCGGTTGGATTTTTACGACCACACTTCCATTGAATCCATACTGAAACGGTCGGCAAAAATACTGGGGGTAGACATTGAAGACAAAGGGTCCGCAGAGATATCCTGCCGGGCCAGAGGTACTCCGCGTGTTGCCAACCGGCTCCTTAAGCGAGTACGTGACTACGCTCAAGTAATGGCCGACGGGTTAATTACACAATCGGTAGCAGTAGAAGCACTGTCCAAGCTTGAGGTAGATCCGCTCGGTCTTGATGAAATTGACCACAAACTGCTCGCCACTATAATCGATAAGTTCAACGGTGGTCCGGTAGGGCTGGATACCATCGCCGCTTCAATCAGCGAAGAGGCCGATACCATAATGGATGTCTACGAACCCTATCTTTTACAGCTGGGATTTCTGGACCGGACTCCACGCGGACGGCTGGCCACCAGGCTTGCCTACGAACACCTGGGACGTCCCTACAACAAAGGGAAACCACCCCAAGCTACTCTCCTCTGATTTCGAAGCCTGAAAATAAAGTGGGCACCAGCGCGTTCCCTTTATACCAGAGCATTTTGCTTCCCGGCTCAAGTATTACTCTTCGATAATCTCGTACCTTACCTTCACAGAGAGGCTGATCTCCATCTCCCCCGGACTAATAGGAGTCTCAGGTATTGACATAGCCTTATCGTATGTTATTCCTCCCGCACGGTAGATCGGAACCGATGATTGGGCAGTCTCCGAGATATATACAGGCTGGCCAAGGGTAACCCCGGCCAGGTTAGCCAGCCGGCCTGCCTTTTCTCTGGCATCCTCAACCGCATCTTGCCTGACATCGTCGTAATACTTTTCGGGTTCATCGATAGAAAAGTCGATACTATCAATACGGGTAAGGTCACCCCCCGCAGCAGCAACAGCATCTACTATTGCACCGGCATTATCAATATCCCTGATCTTGGCATTCACCATATTGGTCACCTGATAGCCAACAACAACGCTCTCGCTACTTTCCTCATCCCACCTGGTTACCTGACGTATTTTGAAATACTGCGTCTGTATATCTTTCTCTTCCATTCCGCTATCGGTCAGGGCATTCATTACCCCACCCATCGCCTCTACCGCTTCAAGCTGAGCTTCCGCTACAGTCGCTTCCTGCGCCTCAATACCAACTCTGACAATAGCTATATCAGGAGCCGCCATGGTCCTACCCTTGCCGGTAACCAAAATACCGCTTTCCTGATTATGCAGCTCTAACTCGAGAGAAGACGAAGAACTATCGAAACCTATATCGCCTACATGTGGCAAAGCAGAACCACAACCGGTCAAGGCAACCAAGGGTACTAGCGGTATCAAAGTTATCCCCAGTAGCCACTTACTATTCATCTATTGCCTCCATTATAAATATGACAGCGCACTATATTATTACCAAAAAGCATCGCGGTTAACAATCCGCGATACAGACATATTCAAGAGCCATCAGTTTCCCCAATGGCATTGATGGTTTCCCCATAGCCCTCCGTAGAGGCCGATATTGCCCTATGCAGAGCCGGTTTTACCGACTCCGGGGCATCAATCAACTTGCGTACCAGTGCTGACTGGTTACTGGCAGCATGATAGACCACAACTACCTTCAATTCATCCATCTCATAGTCACCAACCGTCGACCTCATCCCGGCAGAATCATCTGCAGCTTTCTCCACCGCAGGCCCGGTCTCCATCAATGCCACATCCGCTCCCTCTGCTTCGGCTATTTCAACCAGTCTCCCCAGACAGTTATCCAAACGCGCTGCCGCTATATCCACCTTCTGTGCATCGCCCATATCGGCAAGATACACGATTTCATCCACTCTTCTGTCAACCCGCATAACACACACCCTGGCCTTATCGACATCCGAAGGAGTTAAAGCCAGCCGGGCTTCCTCACTGGCCAGCTTTATTACATAAAGGGGGTTATCCGGCATACTGTTGCTTGCCATTACAACCGTGCCACAGGTAAATACCAGTACAACGCTCAATGTCACCATTACAGTTGCCAGCCGTGTTTTCAATCCAAATATCGCCGGCTTTTTCCTCTGCGCGACTTCCTGAAGTACGGAATGGAACTCATACCTGGCTCTGGCACGGAAATCAGGGGAAGGAGAAACCGAGGACGCATCTCTGGTTAACTGCGCCATACGCAATACCGGCTCCAGTTCCCCGGCTTGAGCCGGGAAACTCCCCAGACATTGCTCAATGGTATCTCCTTTTCCCAGCCGCTCCAGGCAAATTTCCAGTATTGATTCTATTTCCCTGTTCCTGTTCATCTATCCAATACCCATAAAAGCTTTACGCAACGAAACTATGGCGCTATGCTGTAATGCCTTTACCGCCCCCTCGCTTTTACCCATAACCTTGGCCACCTGAGCAATAGGCAACTCTCCAGCAAAACGGAGTGATATTACCTCCTGCTGAGCACTGGTTAACTTTTTTGTTGCCGTTGCCAACTGCTCCAAATTTAGCTTCTGCTCCAGTATGGCTTCCGGATCATCTTTACTGGTCAAGACATTGTCGTCAAGAGCAACAGTAGCCTGCTTTTTCTTCTTCCTGAGATAATCAACCACCTGATTATGTGCAATCCGGAATAACCAGGATGAGAAAGGGAAACCCTTCCACTTAAATGCAGAAATGGATTTTATCGCTTTCAGAAATACCTGCTGGGTAATATCTTCTGCTTCCATCCTATCACCAACCTTTACCGCTACATAGCGGTAAATCTTATCGAAATATTTGTCGTACAACTCTGTAAAAGCCTCCTGGTCATACTGCTTTGCTCGTCGTACGAGGCTCTCATCATCCTGCACCTGATAACTCCCCGCCTGTTCAACGGTATTAAGGGCTATTACCCTGTGCATAAATTATAACGAATGAAGTACCCAAAAAGATAGTATCCTGCCATATCTGCCGAAAAGCTATATCGAGCCAATTCTCGGTTGTGATACAATAACCTCAACCTCGTAAATCCAGCCTATCGTAATGGAGTAAGCCTTGACCTGTCTGATAAGAAGGATGCGCCGAGAAGACATTTCGCAAGTCACCGAGATCGACCGTGAAGCCTTTCCCACCATGTGGCCACCGGCGAACTATAACCGGGAACTGGAGATAGGCCTTGCTCACTATGTTGTTGCCAGTAAAAGGGATGAAATCGTCCAGATTCCAGATATAATTACAGCAGATGAAACTTACCCCCTTAATTCGAGATCCGTACAGCAACATTCCAACCAAGAAAGACCCAACGCAAAGGGGAAATCCGCTTCTGGTTACAGGCAGCATATAGTTGGATTCGCCGGAATATGGATGATGGCAGATGAAGGGCATATCACCAACATCGCAGTCAGAGAAAAATACCGTCGCCAGGGAATAGGTGAGCAGCTTCTGATAACCCTGCTTAAGCTGGCCATAAAGCAAGCGGCACGTAACATTATCCTGGAAGTAAGATTGTCCAACGATATAGCACAGAAGCTCTATATCAAGTACGGTTTCAGAGAGTTGAGTATACGCCCCAAATACTATACCGACAACAGGGAGGATGCAATGGTAATGGGAGCAGGTGATATCACCAGTAACAATTTCCAGAATCGGCTATCCCGTCTTGAGAAAATTCACGCACAGAAATGTGGTCTCCCGAACGGTAATATCATTCTTTAGGCAATCGTCCACCCGTTATACGTATATAGAATAGAAATCAAGCTAATCTGATAAAATCAAATCACACTTTAAAGCCACAATTTTTAGCGTAATAATAGGACGACCCCTGATTTGAAGTCGGCCGCAATATCGTTGTAAGATATCGAATGCAGCAAGATATCTCCGCAATAGCAGCTTTTATAGCCGGGCTGAGTTCATTTCTTTTGCCCTGTGTTCTTCCGCTGGTTCCCATATACATGGCTATACTGGCCGGTCCCGAAATACTCGAGCAGAAAGCCGGCAGAAACAATTTCCGGGTGTTTCTTCATTCGCTTACCTTTGTAGCCGGTTTCAGTGCCGTCTTTATAGGGCTGGGAGCCGGAGCTGGGCTGGCCGGACTCGCCATCAGCATCAACTTCTTTTTGATAAAGAAGGTGGCCGGAATACTACTGATAGTGTTTGGTGCGCTTTTTCTGCTATCGCAGAAGGTGCCTCAACTTAACTTTCAGAAAAGGTTTACTCCCTCTCAGAGTACCAAGACCGGTTACGTACGATCCTTCATTACTGGCGCAATATTTTCCATGGCATCAATGTCGTGTGCCACCTATATACTGGGGAGTATCCTCATGCTTGCGGCAGCTTCAGCAACAGCGTGGCGTGGTGCCTCGCTTCTTGCCATGTACTCTCTGGGCCTGGGAATACCATTTCTGATCATTGGCGCCGCCTTTGACCGGGTAACCCCGGTATTGAGACGCATTCAGCGCCACTCACGGGTAGTATACATCGTCAGTGGTGCAGTATTAATTGTGCTGGGCATACTTATCACAACGGGCAGATTAACGTTGTTGACCGGGACCATTTAGTAGTAAAATTTACTTACCATGGGAGTAGAATCATGAGAAAAATAACCAGAATTATCACAGTATTAATGGCTATTGCCTCCATAAGCCTTGGGCTGGCTCTGGCCGGTTGTTCCAGCAGCTCGGCCTCAGAAACGGCGGTTGTAGGTGCAAAAGCGCCTGATTTCAATCTGCCTGACCTCGATGGCAGTACCGTTTCCCTGAGTGACCTAGAAGGCAACCCTATCCTGATAAACTTCTGGTACACCGGCTGTCCACCCTGCCGCAATGAGATGCCCTACCTGCAACAGGTTCACAGTGAAAACGAGGAGGATGGCCTGATAATACTAGCCATTAATGCTGGAGAAAGCTCCAGCACGATAACGGAATACCTGGACAATAACGAACTCTCCTCCTTGCTGGACACTATACTGGTGGACAGCAAGGGTAATACATTTCAAAAATACGAAATTCAGTACTTCCCGACTACATACTTCATTGACCAGAATGGTATTATCAAAGAAAAAGTGATCGGCGCTTTCCCAAGTAAAGAATCCATCGATAAAAGCCTGGAACAGATATTGCCCTAGCCAGTAAGTATCAGCAATTGATTGTGAAACTGAAGAGAAAAGAGGTCAGCTATGAGTGATGTTTTAGATGAAGCACATGGTATTATGCAGTGCCGGGAATGCCCGTGGTACAAATCCTGTATCACGCCAATGAGATTTACCGCCGAGGATATAAGGAGACAGATGGAACAGTCCGTCCCAGGAATGGACTCTTCACAAACATACGACGTCAACATGCAAAACCTCATGTCCGGCATGGCTACTGCCGCCCAGAACTCGCTTCTCGAGGCTTGTCCCGTTCTTATCGAACGGCTACGCAGAAGCCCCAAGCTCGCCGAGCGGATCAAGGAGATTATGCAGAACTGGGGTAGAGATGACGAAGACCGCTACGCGGGACAGAACAAGGCTGACAAATAGCAACAATCACTTCATACAATACACTCCGCTATGCTTAAATTCCAAAGTTATGGCAATTCCAACTGCTGGACACATCCAAAGTGCATATATTATAATGTCTCCAGCCTATTACCCAGGTCTATCAAGCCGTTAAAAGCTTCCTCTATAAATAGCCCCTATTTTTCTGGCCGGTTTGAAGACAAACCAGAGCTTCAGAAGACAAAGTTATTATTAAGGAGATGCCAATGGCCGCTGAAAATGCAAGCGAGGAAAAGATAGATCTCGGTATAATCGATTCGATAGCCAGCAAACATAGTGTGGAAAGAGGCGCAGTAATACCCATCCTGCAGGAAGTGCAGGATACGCTTGGCTATGTGCCCAAGTCCGCCATAATGCGTATCGCCACTGATATCGATGTTCCGGCCAGCGAAATATACGGTATCGTTACCTTCTATGCGCAGTTCCGCCTCGAACCGCTGGGCAAATACCTCATCAAGGTATGTCACGGTACTGCCTGTCACCTGTGCGGCGCCGAGATGGTAGCCGATACGATAGCACAGGTCACGGGTGCCAAGGAGGGAGAAACCAGCGAGGACAAAATGTTCACAGTAGAACGTGTTGCCTGCTTGGGCTGTTGCAGCCTGGCTCCCTGCATAATGATCAACAGCGATACCTACGGGCGGCTAACTCCAGAATCAATTGACAGAACAATCAAAGAGATAAAGAAAAAAGAGAGCGCCGCCTCCTGATAGCAGCGCTCCTAACCTGGCCAGCCAATACCCCGGATACAAAATAGGAGGAACCAATGTCCTTAGATAACAAAAACAACTGGACGGTAAAGATAGGGCTCGCTTCCTGTGGCATAGCCGCCGGGGCAAAAAAGGTCTACGATGCCTTCGATACTCAGCTCCAAACCAAGGCCTCCGACGTAGAACTGAAGAAAACCGGTTGTATGGGTATGTGCTACAACGAGGCCCTTATTGAGATCGTTTCCCCTTCAAACAAAAGTACGTTTTACAGCAAGGTTACCCCGGATAAGGTAGAGCGTATTATCAACGAACACATAATCCAGGGTAATCCCATAGAGGAATGGCTTGTTCCGCAGGAAGAACTGGATAAACTTCTGGCAAAGCAAAAAAGAGTCGTACTCCGCAACTGTGGAGTTATTAACCCGGAGTCTCTTCAGGATTACCTGCAGGCTGACGGCTACAAAGCCTTGGAAAAGGCGCTGAATACGATGTCTCCCCAGGAAGTAATCGACGAAATTACCACCTCCGGGCTACGGGGGAGAGGGGGTGCTGGTTTCCCTACCGGCATCAAGTGGGGTTTTGCACGCAAAGCACAGGGTGAACCGAAATACATCGTCTGCAACGCCGACGAAGGCGACCCGGGCGCCTTCATGGATAGAAGCGTTCTGGAAAGTGATCCCCACTCCGTAATCGAAGGAATGCTGATTGCTGGCTATGCGGTTGGCGCTTCACAAGGTTATTTCTACATCAGAGCAGAGTATCCGTTGGCCATCAGGCGTCTTGAGATCGCCCTCTCCGAAGCCAGGGACGCCGGTCTTATTGGAGAGAATATCAAGGACTCCAGCTTCAACTTCGATATCCGTATCAGGCAAGGCGCCGGCGCCTTTGTCTGCGGTGAAGAAACCGCTCTTCTGATGTCCATAGAGGGAAAGCGAGGTATGCCCAGGTTCCGTCCACCCTTCCCGGCCAACTCCGGCCTCTGGGAGAAGCCAACCACCATCAACAATGTCGAAACCCTGGCCAATATCGCCTGGATTATTCTGAACGGTGCCAGCGCCTTCAACAGTTACGGCACCGAGAAGAGCAAGGGAACCAAGGTATTTGCCCTTGCCGGCAAGGTAGCCCATGGTGGCCTTATTGAGGTACCCATGGGTATAACTCTCCATGAGATCGTCTTCGACATCGGGGGCGGCACTTCCAGTGGCCTTGAGTTCAAGGCAATCCAGATAGGAGGACCATCGGGTGGAGTTATACCGGCCAGGCTAGACGATACCAGGGTGGACTACGAGTCAGTGACCAGCACCGGTGCTATCATGGGCTCCGGTGGCCTGATCGTAATGGACGAGACCAGTTGCATGGTGGATATCACCAAGTTCTTCCTCAACTTCACCCAGGAAGAATCATGCGGGAAGTGTACATTCTGCCGTATCGGTACTCTGCGCATGCTGGAAACACTGGAGAGAATAACCAAGGGGGAAGGCAAAGAGGAAGATATCGCCTCGCTCGAGGAACTGGCCCGCACCATCAAGCGTGCCTCACTCTGCGGTCTCGGGCAGACAGCACCCAATCCCGTACTCACCACCATCAAGTACTTCCGCGACGAATACGAGGAGCATATTGTAGACCACAAATGCCGGGCCAAGAAATGCCCGGCCCTGATAACCTACGAGGTAATCCCGGAAAAATGCCCCGGGTGCGGGGTTTGCGCCAAGTACTGCCCCACCAACGCAATAAGCGGAGAAAAGAAAAAGCCCTTTGTCATCGACCAGGAAAAATGCATTCGCTGTGGATTATGTATGAATGTATGTCGCCTCAACGCCATATCCGTCCATTAAGGAGAGAGAAATGCCCAAAATTGCCTTTACTTTGAACGGTAGAAAGGTTGAAACGGAACAGGGAAGCACCATTCTGGAGGCAGCCGGAGAGCATGGAGTAAAGATACCCACCCTATGCTATGATTCACGGCTCAAACCTACCGCAGCCTGCCGTCTTTGCCTGGTAGAAGTGGAAAACGCCCGTGGGCCGATGCCGGCCTGTACCACGCCAGTGACCGAAGGCATGGTTGTCCGTACTACCAGTGATGACCTGAGCAATATGCGCCGTATGGCCCTGGAGCTACTGCTTTCGGACCACTATGGCGACTGTGTTGCGCCCTGTTCTCTAACCTGTCCGGCAGGAATAGACATTCAGGGCTATATCGCCCTCATAGCGGAAGGCAGGTACAGCGAAGCGCTGGCCCTCATCAAGGAGACTAACCCCCTTCCCCTTGTCTGCGGCAGGGTATGTCCCCGCTTCTGTGAAACCGAGTGTCGCCGTAACCGGGTCGATGAACCGGTGGCCATAAACTCCCTGAAACGTTTTGTCGCCGACTTCGATATGAATAGCGACGAGCAATTTTTACCCGATCCGAAACCCGCCACCGGAAGGAGGGTCGCCATTATAGGCGGCGGTCCGGCCGGATTAACCGCTGCCTACTACCTGGGCCTTGAAGGGCATAAGGTAACAATCCTGGAATCCAGTCCTGAACTCGGCGGGATGCTAAGATACGGCATCCCCGAATACAGGTTACCCAAAGAAATTTTGAATCGGGAGATCGAAACAATAACCGGGCTGTGCCACAGGGTTCGCTGTAATGTTACCCTGGGGAAGGATTTCACCATCGAAGGACTCAGGAAAAGCGGCTATGAAGCGATCCTTATCGCCATAGGTGCCCAAGCGGACCAGAAGATGAGGGTTGAAGGAGAAGACTTGCCCGGTGTACTCTCAGGAACAGCGTTCCTCAGAGACGTGGCCCTGGGTAAGAAGGTCAGCCTTGGTGACAAAATAGCAGTTATCGGTGGTGGAAACACGGCAATGGACGTGGCGCGCACCGCTATAAGACTGGGAGTATCCGATGTCCGGGTTATCTACCGGCGTTCCAGAGCAGAAATGCCAGCCAACGCCGAGGAAATTGAGCAGGCGGAAGAAGAGGGGGTTCAATTCCAGTTCCTGGCCGCACCGGTTAAAATAAATGCCAACAAGGGAAGGATGTCTTCGGTGCAGTGCATCAAAATGGAGCTGGGCGAGCCGGATAGTTCCGGACGAAGGCGCCCGGAGCCGGTTTCTGGCTCCGAATTCTCCATCGATATGGACAATATCATCGCCGCTATCGGCCAGACCATGGACAACCCCGGTCTGGATCAGGATGGTCCGGTCAACCTTACCCGGCGAAACTACATAGCAATCAATGAAGAGACCATGGCAGCCTCTGTTCCAGGGGTATTCTCGGGAGGTGACTGCACGTCAGGCCCGGCTACGGCAGTCGAGGCTATCGGCGCGGGCCACAGGGCAGCCATCTCCATCAACAAGTATCTCAATGGTCAGCCGGTGGTACCGGATGTAAGAGCATACAACTGTAGCAAAGGTGAACTCCAGGATATCGACCCTTCGGATTTTGCTGATTATGAGCATATCGACCGGAACAATCAGTCTACCCTGGCTCCAGAAGAGCGCAAGAAGAGCTTCGCAGAGATGGAATTCACTCTCAGCGAGGACAAGGCTCTTCATGAAGCCGGACGTTGCCTAGGCTGCGGTTGCCAGGCAGCAACATACTGCGACCTACGTGAACTTGCCACCGAGTACCAGGTCGACGATAGCCACTATGCGGGAGCCAAACACCACCTTCATGTCGATCGCAACGAGCATCCCCTTATCCAGAGAGACCAGAACAAGTGTATCCTCTGTGGACGCTGTATCCGGATATGCAGCGAGGTGGTCGGTCTCAGCGTGTTCGGCTTTGTTGAGCGTGGCTTTGAGACCCACATCGAGCCAACTCTGGGTATGCCCCTATCGGAGACCAGCTGTAACTCCTGCGGCTTATGTGTTTCGACCTGTCCCACCGGAGCACTGACCGCCAAAGAGTCCCTGTCCGAAGTGGAACTTCCGGAACAGGAGGATGCGTTAAAGTAACAGGAAACAGCCTATTTCCGGGCGACACCCTTGAACCAGGAATAGAAAAAGGTGCTCTCGGGACTGTCGATCAAACGATGCAGGTCTTTCATACCTTCCTGCCAAGAAGCCTCATCGATCATTCCCGTTGCAATTGACTCTACCCGGGCCGAATCAACCATCGGCGCTATAATCTTGCCGATAACGTCAAGCATGAGGCCAGGGTGTGCCCCGTCAACATAGACCCACCGTGGTGATACATACCTGATGCCGAAGCCGCTCTTTATCAATAGGGGGTAAAGCTGCCTACCAACCAGCGAATTATGACCCAAGTGAGCCTGGGCCTCAATCAAGCAGCGCCATACCCGGCATGATGCGTCTGTCTGGGGATACCAGAAACAGGAGCCGTGGTCACCCTCTATCACGGTTAAAGTG
>JAGYOC010000199.1 GCA_018399795.1 Dehalococcoidales bacterium | reverse complement strand
CTGCCCGGCGGGTTTCTACATGTACCGCCACCAAGCGGGCATTTACCGTTTTAGCCGCCCGGGCGGCAACCTGGATAACCCTGCGGGAAGAGAGGGCCGGACTAATGCATACCAGCAGATATTCATTGGAAGGCAGGACTCTGATGTCGTGGGTACTGGAATCGCCTTCTTGGCCTGCGGCTGAGAAGCCTGAGTGGACGGAGCTGAATTCGAGGGCCGCTTGGCGCAGATTTTTAAGGGTGGACTCATTAAACAAGTGCGACCGGTTTTGATGGGTCTGTTCGTCGGTGTAAATTTTCCGGGAAACGTATCGTTTGATAAGCTCCTCCGGTTCGATATCAATAAACTCCAATTGATAGGTATATGCGAATATTTTCTCTTCAATCGGCGGATAGTTGAGCAGGGAGGACGGCAGGTTCAGATTTTGCCGGACCGTCTCCAGGTCATATACATTCAAGGTAGTATAAATGTGGTACCCCTTTGAAAGGAGTGTGTTGATTGTTGTTTGGTTGGAACATAGATCATCTATTAAAATTACCTGAGGTGTACGGGTAAGTGCAGCTTCAACGAGGCTTGGGTAATCCGCAGTAGAGAGAAACTCCAGGTCTTGAGCCAGCATGAAAGTCTCGGGTCGGGTGTGCGGAGAAAGCGAGCCAAGCACTACATCAAAGCCTAGGGCTTTCTGACGCAGTGCGGCCTGCAGCATTGTATATGTCTTGCCGCTGCCGTCAGCGTATCCGAAGAATATCTTCAGTTTTCCTTCATTCATCTCTGGTGTTATGATGGCATAAAAATATTTGTTTGGGTATAAAGATCGTATAAAGATTACCTAAATACAAATTGACCGTACTCTGTCTCACAACATACAGTTGCGCTGTGAGTATACGTACAATTGTCCGAGGACTTTCAGCCTTGTTATTGGGGTTTTCCCTCAGTTTTTTGGCCCCGATAATAACTGCACTCTACTACGGCGAGTCCCTCACTCCCTTTCTAATTCCAAGCCTAATCCTTATCGGCGTATCGGGGATGCTTCTGCTGGTGATTCCCAGACGAAACACTACCTACTTTACCCGCGACAGTTTTGCCATCGTTACTCTGTTCTGGACTATGGTGTGCATAGTTGGGGCAGTACCGTTTGTTCTCAGTCTAGACGGGATTAGCTGGGTGGATGCCCTGTTTGAGGCGGCCAGCGGCTTTACAACTACCGGTGCC
>JAGYOC010000198.1 GCA_018399795.1 Dehalococcoidales bacterium | reverse complement strand
CTTCTGGTGGTTAGAGCGAGGTTGTCCCACCCGTTCCCATCCCGAACACGGAAGTGAAAGGCCTCAGCGCAGACGATACTGAGGGGGAGACCCTTTGTGGAAAATATGCCACTGCCAGAAGGCTTGTTCTATATGTCGTAGGGGAGAACTGGCACCAATTTTTGACCTCAATACCATCCGTGTTTTATAATTCAGGCAATGGACCAGTTTCCCTGCCTGGGGAAGGAGCTGGGTTGTAGAGCGATGGCGAACAGATTTGAAAAATTTTCCGAGCGTGCCCGTAGGGTTCTTACACTTGCTCAGGAAGAAGCTCAGAGCCTAAACCACACCTATATCGGCACCGAGCATATCCTGCTGGGTCTGGTGCGGGAAGAGGACGGTATAGCCGCCAAGGTACTGACCAACCTTGGAGTGGGGCTGAGCAAGGTCCGTGCTGCAGTGGAGTTCGTCACCGGACGTGGTGATAAGCCCAGTACCACGGAGACCGGCCTCACCCCCAGAGCCAGACGGGTAATTGAGCTGGCCATCGACGAAGCGCGCTACTTAAGCCATAACTACATCGGGACGGAGCATCTTCTGCTGGGTCTGCTGCGCGAGGGAGAGGGAATAGCCTCCGGCGTACTGGACAACCTGGGGATTACCATAGACCGGACCCGGGCCGAGGTAGAGCGTGTCCTCAGTCAATCGACCACGAAATCTAAGACCGCACGTAACGCAAGCCGTACCCCGGCTCTGGACCAGTTGGGCATCAACCTGACCGAAGCAGCCCGGTCTGGCAAGCTCGACCCGGTTATCGGTCGCGCCAAGGAAATCGAACGGGTAACCCAGATACTGAGCCGACGCACCAAGAATAACCCCGCCCTGATTGGCGAACCAGGGGTGGGGAAAACAGCCGTTGTTGAAGGCCTGGCCCACCGGATCGTGGCCGGGGATGTTCCGGAGACACTGGAAGATAAGCGGCTAATAGCGCTGGACATAGGAGCGGTGGTAGCCGGCACCAAATACCGGGGCGAGTTCGAGGACCGCCTCAGAAAGATAATCGACGAAATCAGGAACGCAGGCAACTGTGTTCTCTTTATCGACGAGTTCCATACCATGGTTGGAGCCGGAGCTGCCGAGGGAGCAGTGGACGCAGCCAACCTCCTTAAACCGGCACTGGCCCGCGGCGAACTGCAGTGCATAGGAGCAACCACTCTGGATGACTACCGGAAATATATCGAGCGCGATGCCGCTCTGGAGCGCCGCTTCCAACCGGTACTGGTGGAAGAACCCACGGTTGATGAAGCCCTGGAAATTCTCAGCGGCATCAAGGAACGCTACGAAGAGCACCACCACCTTTCTATCAGTGATGAGGCGCTGAACTCAGCGGTGACACTTGCCTCGCGATATATCCCGGACCGCTTTTTGCCGGACAAGGCCATCGACCTTATCGATGAAGCAGCCTCAAGGGTAAGAATCAGAAACAGGACCATCCCGATGACGCTGAAGGACGCCCGCCGTCTTGAAGACAGCATACACCGTGACAAGGATGCTGCCCTGGCCACACAGCAATATGATTACGCAACCGAGCTAAGGCAGCGCGAGCTTCAAATCGAAGAGAAAATAAAGCAGCTGGAGACCGAGTGGCATACCCAGCAGGAAAAGAACAAGCCGGTCGTCGGTACCGAGGATATTGCCGAAGTGGTCAGTATGTGGACAAACATCCCGGTGGTACAGCTTGCCGAAGACGAAACCACACGCCTGCTCGAAATGGAAAGCGTGTTGCACAATCGCATCATCGGACAGGATGAAGCAATCAATACCGTGTCTAAGGCCGTGCGTAGGGCCAGGGCCGGTCTCAAAGACCCTTCCCGTCCGATAGGTAACTTCATCTTCCTCGGCCCGACCGGCGTCGGCAAGACAGAGCTGGTGCGGGCACTGGCTGAATTCATGTTCGGCAGTGAAGAAACCCTGGTACGCCTGGATATGTCCGAATTTATGGAGAAATTCGCGGTTTCCCGCCTTGTCGGGGCACCACCGGGCTATGTCGGCTACGAGGAAGGGGGGCAGCTGACCGAGGCAGTAAGACGCAAGTCTTACTGCTGTATCCTGCTCGACGAAATCGAAAAAGCTCACCCTGATGTCTTCAATATCCTGCTGCAGATATTTGATAACGGTCACCTCACCGATGCCAAGGGACGCCGGGTTGATTTCCGCAACAGCATTATCGTGATGACAAGCAACATCGGCGCCGAGCTTATCCGGAAAGGGTCCTCAATAGGTTTTTCCGTCACCAGCGATGAAGAGAAAAACAGACAGCAGGATTATGAGCGGATGAAAGATAAACTCCTCGGTGAACTCAAGAAGACCTTCCGTCCCGAATTCCTCAACCGGATCGATGGTGTGGTCGTCTTCCATCCGCTGAACAAAGAGCACATAAGGAGCATAGTCGACCTGATGCTGGCCGTGGTAACCGAGCGGCTGGCCGAGAAGTCCATCAAGCTCGAGGTAACCGATGCCGCCAAGGATTTCCTGGGTGAGAAGGGCTATGATGAGGTATATGGCGCACGCCCGCTGCGGAGAGTTATCCAGGATATGGTTGAAGATAAGCTCTCGGAGGGAGTGCTGAGTTGTAAATTCCAGTCGGGGGATACCGCTGTTGTTGACCTGGAAGAGGGCGAGATCGTAGTGCACCCGGCCACGGTAAGTGCCGCACCCAAGGAAGGGAAGACATAGCCCACCTGTTCCAGCCATCAAGTGCTGGCCGGAACCGCAATTTCAGATTGACCATTCTAACCCGTCTGGTATATTATCATAGGTCCGGCTTATCAGGTATCAAGGGTGGAGTCCTGTGAGGCAGAAAGGGACCACCCTTTAATTTTACCCGAATCGTTCGCAGGTGGAATAGTAAGAGATGTCAATAGACTGGGGTCATGCTTTCTACATTGGTGGTATAGGTTTCGGTACCGTATTCATGGTACTGGGCATTCTGGCGGCGGCACTGGCAGTGACAGCAGTAGCAGTGCGGAAAATCAGCCGTAACAGGAACAAAGATAGTATACAGGAAGGTGAATAAACAGTGGGCAAAGAAACGATTGAGGTGCCAATAACGGGTAAGATCACCAGTATTAACGTCAAAACGGGGGACCAAGTTCAGGAGGGTGATACCATCTGCATCCTGGAATCGATGAAGATGGAAAACCCGATACTGGCTCCAGGCAATGGTACGGTAGAGGAAATAAGTGTCAGCCCCGGCCAGGTAGTCAAGCCGGGGGAGACGATCGCCGTTATAGAATCATAGTACAAAAAGCTTGAACTGAGGTTTTTATGTTCGGTCTTTTTGAAACCGGTTTCGCCAGCTTCTACTGGGGTAACGGTGTGATGCTGGCCATAGGTGCCATCTTTTTGTACCTGGGTATCGTCAAAAAGATGGAGCCGCTGCTGCTGGTACCAATAGGCTTCGGCGTACTTCTGATAAACCTCCCCCTCGGCGGCCTTATGGAGTGCATCGTACAGGGCAAAGTCGTCGAGGCATATGCCATCGGCGGTGAGCCGGCCGGGCTGATTTCGCGCATATTTCGCTACGGACTGGTCTGGGAGCTGATCCCAGCCATGATATTCCTTGGCCTGGGGGCAATGACCGACTTCAGCCCGGTGATTGCCAACCCCAAGACGCTGATACTGGGAGCAGGGGCACAGTTCGGTGTTTACTTCGCCTTCTTCATGGCACTGCTTCTGGGCAGTACCTTTCCCGAAATTAATATCGGCCTTGGTGAAGCAGCCTCCATCGGCATTATCGGTGGAGCCGACGGACCGACCACCATTTACCTGACCAACCGCCTTGCTCCCCAGTTTATCGGAGCCACCGCGGTAGCTGCCTATACCTATATGGCCATGGTACCCATCATCCAACCCCCGATAATAAAGGCGCTCACCAGCAAAGAAGAGCGGGCGATATACATGAAACCCCAGTTGCGGCCGGTATCACGTCTGGAAAGAATCCTCTTCCCCATAATAGGCGCCATTATTATCATACTGCTTGTGCCCAAGTCAGCCCCGCTTATCGGCATGTTCATGCTGGGCAACATGCTCAAGGAATCCGGGGTAACGGACCGGCTAGCAGAAACAGCGGCAAACTCCTTCATCAATATTCTCACCATCCTGCTCGGCATCTCGGTCGGTGCCTTTATGAGTGCGGGGGCTTTCCTCCAGCCGGAGAGCCTGCTGGTATTCGGGCTGGGTATTGCCGCCTTCGCCGTTTCCACCTTCTTCGGAGTAATGCTGGCCAAATTCATGAACCTCTTTCTCAAGGATAAAATCAACCCGATGATCGGCGCTGCCGGAGTCTCCGCGGTACCGATGTCCGCCCGGGTGGTTCAGCGGATGGGACAGGAGGCCAACCCGAAAAACTTCCTCCTCATGCACGCTATGGGTCCCAATACCGCCGGTGTTATCGGTACAGCCACCGCCGCCGGAATCTTTCTGGGCATACTGGGATAGAAAAAAACGGAAACTACTAGAATTCCGCCTATCTTTCTGCTAAAATAGCAAGGCTGCATTTTGAGGGGTAATTTTACTGCTCGATACAACCGGGGGGATTCCCTGCCCGGCAGTCATAGATGCGAAGAGAAATAAGAGCGTCGATTTATGAAAAGAAGGGGCTGGGTTTACTCCGGCTTTATGGCGCTTTGTGCCACTACCATAGTGGCCAGCGGCTGTACCGGTATCACCCACAACGATGAAGAGCTTCTCAATAAATACGAGGAGACACGCACCCTTATGGATACCTTCATAACCGTTACCGTGTATACCACGGATGAAGAAAAGGCTCAGGAAGCAATTGATGATGCCTTTTTACGAATGGAGGAAACGGAAAGCCAGGCATCCATATTCGAAGAAGCAAGTGAATCCTCACGTCTCAATAGAGAGGCAGTACTCAAGTCACCATCCGAAGAGTTCCGGCAACTTATCGACCTTTCCCTAGAATATAGCCAAGCCACGCACGGCTATTTCGATATTACCGTCCAGCCTCTGCTGGAATTATGGCAGTCCGGCCTATGGCAGGAGAGCGAGGCAGTGCAGGAAAGCAAAATCGAAGAAACTATGGGCTTGATCGGTTGGGAAAAGGTAGCCGTCGATGAAGAGGGCATAGAACTCACTGTTGAAGGGATGAAGATCACACTCGGCGGTATCGCCAAGGGGTATGCAGTGGACAAGGCACTGGATACCATCTCCGATACAGGCATCGAGCATGCACTGATAAATGCCGGAGGCGATATGAGAACGCTGGGTACCAAACCGCAGGGAGAGCCCTGGCAGGTAGCGCTGGTGAATCCGGATAACAAAAATGAGAGCCTGGCCTGCTTCAGCCTGGGCAGTGAAGCGATAGCCACTTCGGGCAATTACGAGCGGTATTTTGACCCCGAAAAAAAGGCGCATCATATTATCAATCCCAGAACCGGTTACTCGGCCTCGGAATGCATCAGTACCACGGTAATTGCTCCCGACCTCACTTGTGCTGACGCTCTGGCTACCGGTATTTTCGTCATGGGGCCGGAAGACGGTATCGGGCTTATCGATTCGCTGGAAAATACCGAATGCCTTATTATCGATAGCCAGAGGGAAGTACACCTCTCAGCGGGTCTTTCCGGGTACCTGGCGGAGGAATAATCGAGGTGAACCCGATTTGAATATCAGGTTGAAAAAGAGGGGCGCTGCCTACGGAGTCAAGGTTCCGGAGTGCAAGTACAGCGAGAGAAGCCCCATCGAGCCGGCACCACAACCGGAAAAGGCGGTATTACCCCTGCAACAGAATATCGGCGCCCCCGCCAGTGCTCTGGTCAAGCGGGGAGATAAAGTGCTGACCGGCCAGAAGGTAGCCGAGTCCGACAAGTTCGTCAGTGCGCCGGTTCATGCTACCGTTTCCGGAGAAATAGCCGGTACGACCAGGGTAATCAATCCCCCCACCGGGCAGCTGGTCGAAGCGCTGGTAATCAATGCGGATGGTGAAGATAACTGGATAGAACTGGAAAAGCCTTCCGACCCGGGTTCCCTGCCGGCAAAAGAGCTTCTGGAAAGGATCAGGAAAGCCGGTATTGTGGGTCTGGGCGGAGCCACATTTCCATCACATGTCAAGCTTTCGCCACCGCCGGACAAAAAGATCGAAACGGTTATATTGAACGGGTGCGAGTGCGAGCCCTACGTTACCTCGGACCACAGGGTTATGCTGGAATACGGGAAAGAGGTCCTCCTGGGACTGGACATTATCCGAAAGGTTCTCTCACCACGGGAAACATACATCGCCATCGAGGACAACAAGGAAGACGCCATCGCCAACATGGAAAGTCTCATCTCAAGCCTGGGTTTCGAGAAAGACTGCAGAGTGGCACCGCTCAAGTCGAAATACCCCATGGGAGCGGAAAAGACCCTCATCAAGACGATACTGAACAGAGAGGTACCGATCGGGGGACTGCCCATGGATGTAGGTGCGGTAATTCAGAACGTGAGCACCGCCAAGGCGATATATGACGCCGTATACGAGGGCATACCCTTAATCGAAAGGGTGGTGACGGTTACCGGTATGGTCGAAAGCCCGAAGAACCTCCTGACCCGGTTCGGCACCCCCATCCGAAACCTGATCGACTACTGCGGCGGTATGGGTGACGGAGCAAATGCGGTAATACTGGGCGGACCGATGATGGGAATGGCCCAGTTCGACCTCGATTTCCCGGTTATCAAGGGAACGAACAGCATTCTGGTCAAGGAAGATAACCTGGTCCAGGAGCAGGACTGCATCAGCTGCGGTATGTGCATTGAGGTATGCCCCATGCGGCTGATGCCTACTTTGCTGGCCAGGAACGCCAAGCTGGGCAGGTACGACGAATGCAAAAACGACTACTACATTGACGATTGTTTTGAATGCGGTGCGTGTACCTACACCTGCCCGGCAAACATTCCCCTTGTGCAGTACATCAAGGTCGCCAAGAAAGAAATTGCCAAGAGGGCTGGTGCCAAATGAACGAGGTAAAAAAGCTGCTGGTGACACCCGGTCCTCACCTCTGGAGGAAAGTCTCGGTCAGCAAGATAATGTACCTCGTGGTGATCGCCCTGCTTTTTCCTACCGGTGCGGCGATATACTACTTCGGCCATCATGCCCTGTCCGTAATAGGCGTCAGCGTGGGTGTGGCCTTACTGACCGAATACCTGTGTAAAAAGCTGAGGGGCAAAATCTTCGTCATGGACGGCAGTGCCGTCGTCACCGGGCTTCTCCTTGCCCTGGTCCTGCCCCCGTTGATACCTCTCTGGATGGTGGCCCTGGGAGCCGTTTTCGCGATCGCGATAGCCAAGGAGGCATTCGGCGGACTGGGTCACAATATCTTCAATCCCGCCCTGGCAGCGCGGGCATTTCTGTCCATTAGCTTTACCCTAGAGATGACCAGCTGGGTAGCACCGACCGGTTTTACCGCGGATGCGGTAACCACGGCCACACCGCTGGGCGAGGGTTTCGCCTGGACAGCGGGTAACCTATCCCTGTATCAGGCGATGTTCCTCGGTAACACCGCCGGCTCGCTGGGAGAAACATCGGCACTATTTATACTGGTGGGAGGGCTTTTCCTGATCGGGCGCGGCCTGATAAACTGGCGTATCCCCGCTATTTACATCGGGATGGTGGCACTGATATCTTTCCTCATGGGCGAGGATCCCCTCTTCAATATACTGGGCGGAGGGCTTATGATCGGGGCCTTCTTCATGGCTACCGATTATGTCACTTCACCCCTCACCAACCGGGGGAAGGTTGTCTTCGCACTCGCCCTCGGTGTTTTGACCATGCTGATAAGGCGTTTTGGCGGCATGCCGGAAGGGGTATGCTACTCCATCCTGTTTATGAACGCGATAACACCACTTATCGATCGCTATATCAAGGTAAGGCCATACGGCCTGATGGAAAGGGCAAAGGCATAGCAAGTGAAGGCCAGGGAATTCTTCAAAAAGGCTTTTCCGGTGATTGTCTTGACCGCAGTGGTGGCCATCTCGGTTACCGCTCTCACCTATACCGACCGCCTCACCCGCGGCGAGATAGAAGCGCAGAAGGAAGCCGAGACAGCGAGCATGCTTGCGGAGATGTTTCCCGAGATGAGCCGATACGGGTTCGCAGATGATATCTATACCATCTTCTCGGATGGAGATGTTGTCGGATATGCCTTTATCGCTACCGGAAAGGGATACGGGGGGGATATAGTAATCCTGGTCGGCCTCGAGGACGAAGATACCCTCAAGGGTATAACCATCATCTCGAACGAGGAAACCCCTGGCCTGGGAACCCGGATTGCCGAGCCTTCTTTCACTGAAGAATTCAATGATCTGAGCATTGATGAGGTCGCCTTGAGCGAAGAGGGTGGAGAAGTGGACGCCATTACCGGCTCCACGGTGAGCTCTGTCGCCGTCATCGATGCCGTCAAGGCTGCTGCCATGGAAAAGGTCAAGCTAATCAAGACCGGCAAGGAGGAAAAAGGTGGGTAAATTCGGCAAGGAGTTTGCCAAAGGACTGATCATATCCAACCCGGTTTTCGTACTCGCCCTCGGGCTGTGTCCAGCACTGGCCATCAGTACCTCGATCGATAACGCCCTGGGAATGACCCTGGCCGTACTCATCGTCCTCCTGGGAGCGAATGTGATAATCTCCCTGATAAGGAGATTCGTCCCCAGCATAACCAGGATTCCCATTTTCATAGTCATCATCGCCACGCTGGTCACCGTAGTCAACCTGATATTCCACGCCAGGTTTCCCGACCTTTACGAGTCTCTGGGAATATTCCTCCCCCTCATCGTGGTGAACTGTATCATTCTGGGCAGAGCCGAGGCTTTCGCCTCCAAGAACCCCATCGTCAACTCGATTGCAGATGCGCTGGGTATTACTGTGGGATTCATGCTGGCCCTGCTTATGATATCCTTCCTGAGACAGATGCTGGGTACCGGCAGCATGGAGGTGTTCGGGGTACACTTCTTTGATTTGCCGGTGCTCAAGGACCACCCCATCGTGATGTTTATTCTACCACCCGGTGCTTTCCTTATAATCGGCCTGATAATGGCACTATTCAGAAGAACGGGGGTACTTAAGGAATGAGCGAGTTCGCCACCATCTTCATCGGAATGGTCCTTATCAACAACTTTATCCTGATGAGATTTCTCGGTCTCTGTCCCTTCTTCGGTGTTTCCAAGAAGATAGGCAGTGCCATAAGCATGGGGGTAGCGGTCACGTTTGTGATGACCATTGCCTCCATTGCTACATGGCTTATCCATCACCACATCCTGCTTCCCTTCGATATCGAATATATGCACATCGTTATCTATATATTGGTGATAGCAACACTGGTTCAGATTATCGAGCTTTTCATCAAGAAGACCAATGCCAACCTCTATTTCGCCTTTGGAATCTACCTGCCTCTTATTACAACCAACTGTGCCGTGCTCGGCATCACCCTGGTCAACAACACGGAGGGCTATTCTTTCCCCGAAAGCATTGTGGCAGCGCTGGGTGCCGGTCTCGGCTTCACGCTTGTTCTGGCCATGATGTCCGGTATAAGAGAAAAACTTGAGCTCGCGAATACCCCCAAATCTATGAAGGGTCTGCCCATCGCATTTATCATCGCCACCCTCCTCGGCCTGGCCTTTCAGGGGTTTGGAGGAATGATATAGTGGCTGATATAATCTAGACAGGAGATGGTATAACTGTGGTTATAGGCATTCTGACGGCTATCGGCCTGGCCTGCGGGCTGATCATTTTCTTCGTTTACCTTAAAGTACCGCAGAAGGTAAAGGGGCTGGAAAAAACGGAAAAAATTAACTCGGTGCTGCCTGGATTGAACTGCGGTGCCTGTGGATATGCCGGGTGTTTCGGCTATGCTCAGGCTTTATCCAAAGACCCCGATGTATTCTCCACGACGCCCTGCTCGATGGTACTTCAGGACGAGGAGAGACTTGAAGAGCTGGGCAAGATACTCGGCGTAAAACTGGATGCCAGCGGGATGACAAGGAAAGCCGTTGTCCGCTGTACCGGAAATTCGGAGATTGCCTGCAGTTACTCCGGAGCGCCAACCTGTAAGGGTGCTGCCCAACTCCTCAGCGGATACAAAAAGTGTCCCTATGCCTGCCTGGGTTTCGGCGACTGTGTCGAGGTATGTCCCCAGAACGCCATATCCATCGACCCCGAGAAGAACATCGCTTTGGTCGATACCGCTAAATGCAACGGCTGCGGGCTCTGTGTCACCGAGTGCCCCCAGGGCATCATCGATCTTGTGCCGGCCAATACCAAAATAGCGTTCCTCTGCAGCTACAAACCTCTGAAAAATATACCCGGCCGGGAAAGATGTGATTTCGGTTGTACCCACTGCCGAAAGTGTTTCAAGGCCTGCGAATATGATGCAATAGTGTGGAACAAGGAAACCGCTCTCCCCGAGTTCAATCAGGAGAAATGTACGCTCTGTCTGAAGTGCATTGAAGCGTGCCCGCAGGACACCCTGGCTGACTTCACCAGAAGCGCCAAAGGAGTCGAAACAGCCGCGGTGTGATGGTATTCGTAGCTATAAACGTTCTCAGGAATAAACGGAGAGTCGTTTTCCCGGGAGCGGAGTAGGCCGCCAGAAGAGTTAAACCAGGCTCCGTAGTGTAAAGCTTTAAGGCTTCGTAACAATATAGCGGTAATGCGTATTATTGCTGGTAAGGCAAAAGGACACCGACTCAAGGCACCCAAGGATGCCAGTATTACCCGGCCGGCTACAGATCTGGTACGAGGAGCAGTTTTTTCCATTCTGGAAGCCATGAACTGCGATTGGAATGTTGTGCTGGACCTTTTCTCGGGTAGCGGTGCGATGGGTATTGAAGCACTTAGTCGGGGAGCCAGATGGGTGGATTTCGTTGAACGAGAACCTCGCTGTTGTGATATAATTAGACAGAATCTGGAAAAGACGAGGTTTACCGAACAGGCACACATTTACTGCCGCGATGTAAACAAGGCGGTTCTATTCCTGGACAAGGAGTATGGCATAATATTGATAGACCCACCCTATTCTAATCCCTTCATCGGTAAGCTGGTAGCGCGGCTGGCCGATTCCAGATTGATCGGGGCAGAAGCAAGTGTGGTGGTAACTCACTCCCCTCGTATCTATCCCCACGTCCATAATGATACCCTGATGATAGTCAAAGAGCGAAGGCATGGCGACAGCTGTATCACCGTTTTCAAAAAGAAGGAGGGTATAGCTTGATTACCGCCATCTATCCTGGCAGCTTCGATCCTGTAACCAACGGTCACCTCGATATCATCAACCGGGCATCCCGGCTCTTCGAGAGGCTAGTTATCGGTGTATACGATAGACCCATCAAGAACCTCCTTTTTGATACCGAAGAGAGGCTGGAGCTCGTAAAGCAATCCATAACCGGCTTGCCCAATGTCGATGCGCGTATCTTCAGTGGAATGACCGTTAGCTTTGCCAGAGAAATGAATGCACAGACCATAGTTCGTGGGCTGAGAATGAGTGCCGACTTCGAGAGAGAGTTCGACCTGGCCATGATGCAGAAAACTCTATCCCCGGAGATAGAAATCGTCTGCCTGATGTCGGAGCTGAAGTACCAATTCCTGAGCTCAAGCCTGCTCAAGGAAGCAGCCCAGCTGGGAGGTGATGTCAGTGAGCTTGTGCCTAGACACGTGGCGTTAGCCCTCAAAGACAAATTTGGCAGAGTATAGCTATAAAAAATTCAATTGATTAGCTTCCTTGGAGAAGAAAAGGGAGGAAAAACAGGAGGTCCAAATGTCTTACAAAATTACGGATGAGTGTATTAGCTGTGGAGCATGCGAGCCGGAATGTCCTAACGAGGCAATCAGCGAGGGGGAGACAATTTATGTGATTGAACCCGACAAGTGCACCGAATGTGTCGGCAGCCACGAGGAATCCAAGTGTGCCGAGGTATGCCCGGTTGATTGCTGCATACCTGATCCCGACCATTCCGAAACCAAAGAGCAACTGCTCGAGAAGTGGCGCAACCTGCACCCGGGTAAAGAGCCTGTTGAGGGTACATACTGATATATAGGCCATAGTAAAAGAGACAACCCCCTCTGCAGGGATAGAGCATCTACGGCAGAGGGGGTTGATTGTTGAGCCCCTTCATCTGGCTCTATTACTACTCGCCGGAACCCGCTACTGGAAAAAAGAACGCACTGTTTCGAAGTCCTCAGGCAATAGAGTCAGCACCCTGGGGAAGACATTCAAAAGCAGCGGTGCAATCTGAGACTCCGTAACCGTACCGGGGGTACCCAGATATTTGATCCAGACCGCCAGAACAGCACCACAGAACAGAGAACCCATCACAAAACCGAGAATGGCGCCAACCAGACGGTTCGTCCAGCCCAGCATTATTGCCGAGGCAGCCTTTTCCAGCAGTTTGGCCAGCAGGGCAGCTATCACCATGATACCGATAAATATGATGCTGAAGGCAGCTATCCTGGCCCAGATCGTCGAAGAAATACAGGTGAGGTACTGGGAAAAGGGGACGTAGTAGCGACCTGCGACGACAATGCCCCCTATCAGCCCGGCTAGGGTCAGTGACATCTTGATAATCCCTTTTCGTAGCCCGATAAAGGTGGCTATTCCGATTACCACTATAAGAACGATGTCAAGCCAGTTCATAGCAAAATACCTTGGTCAGCTATGCCCATATCACCCGTAGTGAAGGGCATCTATGGGATTCAGCCTCGCTGCCCTCATCGCCGGGTATATACCGGAAACGATACCTATCAGTATGGCAACCGAGATGGCGAGGACGACAATGTCCGGTGATACCACCGCGGGGAGATTGGTACCGGATATGGATATGTTCGAGGCAACTCGCGAAATACTCCAGCCGAAAACGACGCCGATACCGCTACCGACCAGGCTCATTACCGCCGATTCAAGGAGAAATTGAACCAGGATGTCCCGGCGTTTGGCCCCGAGCGCCTTCCGGATACCTATCTCACGTGTCCGCTCGGTAACTGAGACCAGCATGATATTCATTATGCCGATACCCCCCACCATGAGGGATATTCCGGCAATAGCACCAAGGAAGATGGTGAATACGCCCGTTATCTGCGTTAGCATGCCAACCACCTGCTCCTGGCTGATAACGGCGAAGTCATCCTTCTCGCCGCTATCTATGTTATGACGGTCCCTCAGGACATCCTTTATGTCCGCAATCGCCCCGTCGATATATTCAGCGCCAGCCAGCTGTATCGAAATGGAACCGACCGCATCCTGGCCGCTGGCAGTCTGATTAGCGAAGAGCCTGGCCTGAAAGGTGGTTATGGGAATTACCACAACATCGTCCATGTTCACCCCCATAACTGACCCTCCCTTGGGTTCAAGAACGCCGATAACGGTAAACCTTTTTCCGTTTATTTTTACATTGGCACCGAGCGGTTCCGCCGAAGGGAAGAGCTCATCTACCGCATTAGCACCGAGAACTACTACCGTATCACGCTTGGCCACATTTCGGTCAGTGATGAACTGGCCATATTCCAGCTCGTAGTTGCTGGTCTGCTTGACGTCAGGGGTACTTCCCTCCACCATTGCCGCAAAACTCTCGTTACCGACCACCAGCTCGGCGTAGTTGTTATTGGTAGGTGCAATGGCCACTACCGAGGGTATATCAGCCAGCGCCTCGGCATCACCCATGGTAAGGCTCTTCACGGCAAACTCAGTCGATAAGCCGGCAAAACCGGGGGCATCCGGGTTGTGCGGCTGTACCCAGACAACATCTGAACCCAGGTCCTCGAAGGTAGAGGTTACCATTGACTCGGCACCCCTGCCGATGGACATCAGGCCGATAACGGCAGCCACGCCGATGACCATACCGAGCATGGTCAACCCCGAGCGCAGCTTGTTGCTGGCCAGGGACTTCAGCGCGGTAGCCAGTGAATCCCTGAACTTCATCCGCTGACAATCTCCCCATCCCTAAGTCTCACCGTGCGCTGGGCCTGCTCGGCAATATCCAGTTCGTGGGTGATAATGACTATGGTCTTGCCTTCCCCGTGCAGCCGGTGCAGAATGGACATAATCTCTTCGGTTGAGTGCGTATCCAGCTCGCCGGTGGGCTCATCGGCCAGAATGAGGGCGGGTTCATTGACCAGCGCCCGGGCAATAGCAACCCTCTGTTGCTCACCACCCGACATCTCGATGGGCTTATGGTTGACCCTTTTGCCCAGGCCGACCTGCTCCAGGGCATCGACAGCAAGCTGGTGCCTGTGATGCGCCCGGCCATATATCAGTGGAAGTTCCACATTGGCAACGGCTGTTGCGCGCGGAAGCAGGTTGAAGTCCTGAAAAATGAAGCCGATTTTCCTGTTTCTCATATCTGCCAGCTGGTTATCATTGAGTTTGCTGACATCAACCCCTTCGAAGAAATAGCTGCCCGAGGTTGGTTTATCCAGGCAGCCAATGACATTCAGCATGGTAGATTTACCGGAACCCGAGGCACCGATAATGGACACCATCTCCCCCCGGTTTATAGCAAGACTTACCCCATTCAGGGCTCTAACCTCGACCTTGCCCATATTGTAAACCCTGCTTACCCCGTTGAGATCAATCATGCTTTTCGACATTACTTCACCCTGTTCAAATCAACTGAAGAAACCAAACCCTTCTTCCGACCTCGAATCCGAGGTACGCTTACGGATCACCACAACTTCTCCTTCTTCCAGTCCTTCCTTTATCTCGGTATCAAAGCCGTCGCTGATGCCGATAACGACCGGCCGCTCCTCAATCTCTTCGCCAGCCATTACGTGAACCACCGCACCATCCCCACTATAGGTAATGGCCCGGTCGGGCACCACCAGGACACCGGTCCTCTCCGTACTCACAATATCAGCAGATGCACTCATCCCCACCATCAGCCGGGAACCCTCCGGTAAATCGAAGCTTATCCTGGCATCATAAAGCACCACACCGGCTTTCACCGTAGGCACGGCAGCTATGGAGGTGACGGTGCCCTCGAGTTCGAGTGAGGGTAGGGCATCAACGCTGATATCAGCGCGCTGTCCCACTTCGACACCGGGGATATCTATCTCGTCAAGCTCCATTACCAGTTCCATGGTGCTGGTATCGAGCAGGCGTACCACGGGCATTGGCGACATAGTAGGCGTAGGAATGATGTCCCCATCTTCAACATATACACCGGATACCACGCCGGAAAAGGGTGCGTTGATAACCTCAATCTGGAGGTCCTTCTCCGCCGCAGCCAGGGCACCTTCGGCAACCTGTACCTGCTTCTCCAGCGAAGCCACCAGCTCTGCGTCAGGCTCCTCCTCCATATCCTCCAGGGTATCTTCAGCAGTGTTCAGTTGCGTTTCCGCCCTGAACACCTCCATTTTCCACTCCATAACCTCCCATTCACCACCGTGCTGCATCACGTAGCGCAGCATATCCTCGGTCATCTTCAGCCATTCTTCCGCGTCGTCGACAGCTTCCTCCGCTTCCTCGATTTCCTCCTCGGTATAGGGGTTCACCACCCGGTCCAGCTCGTACTCCGCTTGCAGCAGAGTAGCCTCCGCCTGCGTTACCGCCAAGGCAAGTGACTCCTCATCAAGGGGATGCAGGCTAGCCAGGCACTGTCCCCTGCTTACTCTGTCGCCGTTCTGCACATAGGTGTTGCCTACTTTACCACTGCTAGCAAAGGCTAAAACTTCTTCATCAGGTGTCTCAATAAAGCCGCTACCGTTTACACTGATGGTGAGGCTATCACGGACTACTTCCACAAGCTGCTGCTCGGAGTCCTCTTCGCTGCCACCCCCACCCGGCATACATCCTGTAGAGGCGGCCAGAGCCAATGCCATCACCACAATAAGCGCAATTTTAAGTCGTCTCATCCGTTCCTTCCCCCCTCTCTCCACTTGCTTTTCCAGACCCGTATTCCTCCATCAACTTCTCGACGCTGGCCATATGCTGGCTCATATCCTCAAGAACCTGCTCCAGAGTATCGACCTTCACCAGTGCCATCACTCTGTCATGCAGAACCTTAAAGACCAGGAGCGTATCTCCGCTCTCTATACCCATCTCCCTGCGGGCATTGGCGGGTATGACCACCTGACCTCTCGGGCTCACAGTAACCGAACCCAGACACCTGTATCCCGGAGAACAATGTCCAATGTCCATAATACGCCTCCATAAAAGTAGTATATGTATGAATATTCATAATTATAACATTAATAAGAAAAAGTGCAATAAAATAGGGGGGAATTTGGCATATTCCTGTCCTTGCATGGTGATTTGTCAGGGCCCCACTTTGGCATACCCTGTACGATTTCAGACAGTCAGGAAGATGGTTTCAAAGGGGGAAAAAGGTGTGTTCACTATTCCTGCCCCAGTTCCCGGGCCCGCTCGTAGGCTGCGCGCACCGCCTTTGCCACAAGCCCGGTGAAATCGCCCTCTTTCAGGCATGACAGCGCCACAGCAGTAGTGCCTCCCGGAGAAGTAACCTTTTTGCGGAGTTCAGCGGGCGTACTATTTGAAAGCGCCATAAAACGCGCCGAGCCGGCGACCGTCTGGATGGCAAGCTCCCTTGCCATTTCATCCGACAAGCCGATTTCTCTGGCAGCACCGATAAGCGCCTCGGCAAAGAGAAAAACGTAGGCCGGGCCGCTGCCGCTCACCGCGGTAGCCATATCCAGGTAACGCTCCTCCTCTACACAGAATTGCTTTCCCATCGCACCCAGTATCGCCGCAGCCAGATCCTTCTGCTCATTACTGACATCGGGAGTGGCCGTCCAGACACTGACCCCTTCACCAATCTGAGCCGGGGTATTGGGCATAACCCGAACGATACAGTTATGGCCCAGACTGCTGGAAAGGGTATTTATCTTGGCACCGGCAACAATGGACAATAACAGCTGCACTGGCTTCAGGCTGCCAGCCAGCGCCTTCATGGAATGGGAAAGCTGCTGCGGTTTAACCGCCAGCACCACGATGTCGCTGCCTGCAACCGCCCCCGAAGTTCCGGCAGATACGTTGACCGCATACTCCTCCCTCAGGTAATGGAGCCGGGACGCGCTGATATCAACCACGGTGACATCAGCTGCCCTGGCAACCTCCTGCTTCAAGATGGCAGCCAGCATCGCCTCCCCCATATTGCCGCCTCCGATAAAGGTCAGTTTCACCTGACTGTTACCCCCTGTTGCTATCTCACCACGAAATTGACCAGTCTGCCCGGCACATATACCGTCTTCAGAAGCTGTTTTCCCTCAAGGTATACTTTTGCCCGCTCGCTTTCCAGAGCCAGTTTCGCGGCCTCCTCCTCGGTAATGGATACGGGGACGATAATCCGATCACGCAACTTGCCGTTTACCTGGACCACCAGGGTAAGTTCTTCATCCCGGGCCAGTTCCTCGTTCCACCCTGGCCATGGCTGGTTATGAATACTGTACGGATAACCCAGACGCTGCCAGAGCTCCTCGGTAAGGTGGGGTGCGGCCGGAGCAAGGAGCAGGACAAGGATACGGAGGGTATCCGTCCACGTAGCTTCGGAGACCTCTCCCTTTTCTTTCAACCGCCCCAGGTAGTTGGTAAATTCCATCAGGGTAGCGATTACTGTATTGAGGTGAATCCGTTCCAGGTCAGCGGTCACCTTCCTGACGGTCTGGTGGGTACGGCGAATCAACTCTTCCTCTGCCTCTTTTGTATCGGTACCGTTATTCACCCAAGGGCGGTAATTCTCGAGCAGCAGAGACCACATGCGCTTGAACCAGCGACTGACGCCACTGATGCCGCTATCGTTCCACTCGCCACCCTGCTCCCATGGAGCGAGGAACATCAGGTAAACACGGACGGTATCAGCACCCATATGAGAAACGTAATCATCCGGATTGACCACATTTCCCCTTGACTTGCTCATCTTGCGCTGCCCGGCAATGATGGTGCCCTGATTGAAGAGACGGGTAAAAGGCTCGGAAAAATCAATCAGGCCCATATCCCGGAGTGCCTTGGTGAAAAAACGGGCATAGAACAGGTGCATAACGGCATGCTCGGCACCACCGGTATACAGATCCACAGGAAGCCAGTACGCAACCTTATCCCTGGCAAATGGCGCTCTATCTTCATCAGGGCTGGCATAACGCAGGAAATACCATGACGAACACATAAAGGTATCCATCGTGTCCGTCTCGCGTTTGGCCGGAGACGAGCAACGAGGACACCTGGTGTTGACGAATTCCTCGCAGTACTTGAGTGGCGATTCCCCTGTAGGTTTGAACTCGGCGTTCTCCGGCAAGAGTACGGGCAGATCGCTCTCCGGAACGGGCACTATACCACAGCGATCACAGTAGATGATGGGAATGGGAGTCCCCCAGTAGCGCTGCCTCGAAACAAGCCAGTCCCGGAGACGGTAGGTTACCGACCTCCCTCCCCAGCCCCTTTCTCCCAGAAAAGCACTGACAGCCTCTTTACCCCGCTCGCTATCAAGCCCGTCGAACGGTCCGGAATTGACCATGGTACCCGGGCCAACATATGCCTCAGCCAGCTCTCCTCCCTGCCATCCATCCGGCGCAATGACCATCTTTACGGGCAGGCTATATCTACGGGCAAAGACAAAGTCCCGCTCGTCATGGGCAGGAACTCCCATCACAGCGCCGGTGCCATATCCCATCAGGACGTAGTCCGCAATCCAGATGGGTACCCGCTCTCCGTTAAGCCGGTTGGTAGCATACGCCCCTATGAAGACACCCTCTTTTTCTTTTTCCGTGGAGAGGCGCTCTATTTCGCTCTCGCGCATGGAGCGTTCGACATAGGTCTCTACCTCTTCCCTCTTTTCCGGCGCGGTTAGCTCGGCCACCAGAGGATGCTCCGGGGCAAGCACCATAAATGTAACCCCAAAAACGGTATCTGGACGGGTGGTAAACACCCGGATATCTTTCTCACCTCCACCGGATTTTTCCAGAGCAAAGGAAATATCCGCACCGGTGCTTTTGCCGACCCAGTTACGCTGCATCACCTTTATCCGCTCCGGCCAGTCGAGACCGTCGTGTTGCATCAGCTCATCAGCATATTTCGTAATGCGGAAGAACCATTGCTCCAGCTCATAGGGCACAACCACCGATTCGCAACGTTCACAAAGACCACCGGTAACCTGCTCGTTGGCGAGCACCGTCTGACATTGCGGGCACCAGTTTACCGGCGCTTTATCCCGGTAAGCCAGCCCAGCTTGGTAGAATTTCAAAAAAAACCACTGTGTCCAGCGGTAGTATTCGGGAAGGCAGGTAATTATCTCCCGGCTCCAGTCATAGATGGCCCCGATGCTCTTCAACTGTCGGCGCATATTGGCCACGTTCTGCATGGTCCAGGTAAAGGGGTGAATACCGCGGCTGATGGCTGCATTCTCCGCAGGTAGCCCGAAGGCATCAAAACCTACCGGGTGAAGTACGTTATAGCCCTGCATACGCTTGAATCGAGCATGAACATCCGATGGTGCCATGGCATACCAGTGCCCGATATGGAGGTCTCCCGAAGTATAGGGAAACATGGTCAGCGCATACCACTTTGGCTTTGCACTGTCCTCGCCAACGCCGTAAAGGCCGTCCTCAGCCCACTTCTGCTGCCATTTGGCTTCTATTCGGGGAGGATTATAGTCATCCAGCAACCTTTTCTCCTGTCCAAACAAAGACTCCGCGCCACCGTCAATATCCAGCGAAGAGCTATTTCATTTATTTTAGCAACAAAGGTTGCCGGGTGCAAAGAAGTGCAGGTTGACAGACATCCTTCCGGATACAGGAAATCTTCAACCGGCACAGGGAATGTGCCGGCACTATTAGCCCTGCGATTTCTCGGCGTAGCTAACCAGCGCCAGGGACATACCCCCGTCAACGATGATGGTCTGTCCCCTGATCATAAAGGAATCCTCGCCACAGAGAAAAGCCACCACCCCAGCCACATCTTCAGGAGCAACCAGCCTGCCCGCCGGTGTTTTCGGCACGGAGGACATATCACCTCCCAAAGCAGCCTTCAGATAGAGTAATCCCGCACCGGTCGGTATCAACGAGGCGCCTACCGCATTGACGCATATATTTCGGGGAGCCAGTTCCACTGCCATGTAGCGTACCACTGCCTCGAGGGTAGCCTTGGATATCCCTATGGCGGTATAACCGGGCCAGACCAGTCGCGAACCCAGACTGGTGATGGCAACTATTTTACCACCTCTTTCCTCCATTAGACCGGCTGCACGCTGGGCTCCGAGTAGAAATGACCTGGCGTTGATGTCCATCGTCCACTGCCATACCTTGGCATCAAGGTCAAGCGCATTACGGGGCAGTCCAGAAGCCGCATTGCTGATGAATATATCCAGACGCCCATGCTTTGCTGCGACAGCATCGAACATTTCTCCGATTTTCTCCGGATCGCCGACATTGGCCCGGATAATCGTGGCCTTTACCCCGTATCCCTCAATTTCCTGCGCCGTTTGCTCGGCAGCCTCACGCCTGCGGAAGTAATTAACGACAACATCAGCCCCTTCTCTGGCCAGCCTCAATGCTATCTCCCTGCCGATACCACGGGAGCTGCCGGTCACCAGAGCAACCTTACCATCAAGCATATGTTCCCACCTTCCTACTGATAAAGAGTCTATTGCCCGGAACAACCCGGCATACACAGCCGCAATAAGGCCGCCGGTGCCTCTCACTATTATAACTCGATGAACGGACCCACGTCACCAAAACTGGATACAGTCATGCCCGACGGGAATAATCACAGGTGGCGAAAGGTATTAGAATACGGACAACAGTAGGGGTTAAACAACCGTACTTCCCCACCTCAGGAAGATACCGCTACATTTTTACCCAGCGCAGCGGTAATCGCTTTGGTAAGACTCCAGCTATCAAAGGGCTTGGTGATATAGCCATCGGCACCCATCTGCATGCTGAGCTTCTTGTTCATTTCATAGGCGATACCGGTAATCATTATTACCGGTATATGCCCGGTTGCCGGCTCCTGCTTGATGGTACGACAGGCAGTATAGCCGTCGGTAGCAGGCATCAGAATATCCATCAGTATTACATCCGGAATATGGCGCCGGGTCGCATTGACCGCCTCGTCGCCGTTACTTGCTTCAATAACAGTGTATTCGGCTTCGAGCATGCTCCGGACCAGCTTCCTGATACCGTCGTCGTCATCGGCGACAAGTACCTTTTTTCTTCCGCTACCCGTATCCTCCAGCACAAAGCTTCGGGAACCCTTCGTCCCGGAGATAAAGCTATATATATCCTCCTGCCGGAACCTGCGGTCACCCCGGGTACCGATACGGTATGCTTTCAGCAGCCCCTGGTCGCTCCAGCGCCTGACCGTGTTGATATGGACATTGAGCAGGTGAGCCGTTTCCGCTATGGTCAACATTCCGTAAGTCATCTAACAACCCTGCCACTGTCTCCAAGACCTAACATTAGACTATACATCCCATATATACCTTATCTTCCTACACACTACATCATTATTCCAACTCGCACAATTCCCTAAAGGAACTAACCCGCTGGTATCATCCCCCTATTAATTCACCTGACCAAAACCCATGCATATAGGCAAACACTCACCCTCAAAACAGGTTACAGGCTATATCGGCAAATTTTCTAAAGCGCTTGGTTGCCGGTGTTAGTCAATTGCAACCTGATAAAGAAAAGCCAGCAATACCCAGAAAAATGCCTCGGGTATCCCGGTGCATTCTCAAAAATGGCCTCGCATCACGCCTCACCTCCCCACTGTGTAGTCTATATTTCCACTGTATCACCGATACCCTGCAAATATACCGTTTCAGGTTGAGCTAGTCGGGATGTTACAATATATTCGAGTAAATATTGCCGAGGCCGCAGGATTGGACAACAAGAGCACAAGTATACTTGAATTCGACCGCGTAAGGGAAAACCTGAGCGGATTCACCCACTTCTCGACCAGCCGCGAGCTGGCGACTGCGATCACGCCGGTTTCCGACTACGACACGATTTCCCGTTCCCTGAAGCAATCCGCCGAAGCCAGACGGCTTCTCTCCCTGGAACCGGGGTTTTCCATCGGCAGGGTTAGCGATGTCCGCCCCGCGGCAAGAATGGCAGCACTGGGCCGTGTACTCGAGCCAGCCGAGCTTCTGGAAATTAATTGCACTCTGGAAGCAGTACGCAAGCTGGGCAGCCGTCTATCCAAACTGTCCGGGGAAGTCCCCCTGCTGTATGAAATCGCCCGCGGTATAAGCAAACTGCCCTCCCTCGAAGCCGCCATCAACCGGTGCATATCCGCAAGCGGTGAAATACCGGACTCGGCGTCTCCAGCCCTGAACACAATCAGGCACCAGCTGAAGGGCCTTCGCGAACAGCTACTCGACAGGCTGCACGCGATAATCAATTCGCCAAAAGGTCAGAGGATTACCCAAGAGCCAATCGTTACCGAGCGTGAGGGCAGGTATGTCATTCCGGTAAAAATCGAGTCGCGCGGAGATATCAAGGGAGTCGTTCACGACATCTCCAACAGCGGAGCAACCCTGTTTATCGAACCCTGGTCCACCCTGGCCATGGGAAACGAGCTACGCGAGCTCACCCTTCGGGAAAAGCACGAGATAGAGAGGATATTGACCCGCTTGAGCGCCGATGTAGCAGGATGTGAAGAAGAAATCTCGCGGAATATCGTGCTGACTGCCGAACTGGACCTGGCACTGGCCAAGGCCAGATACGCCGCAAAATCCGGGGCCACTGAGCCGTTGCTAATCCCTGCCGATAAGAGTGAAGCCGGGGCCAGGCTACGTCTGTTAAGCGCCCGACATCCCTTGCTGGGGGAAAAAGCGGTTCCGATGAACCTGGAGATAGGAAATGATTTCTCCATTCTCGTCATTACGGGGCCGAATACCGGCGGCAAGACAGTCGCCCTGAAGACCATTGGCCTACTTTGCCTGATGGCCCAGGCTGGTTTACCGATTCCCGCCTCCGAATCAAGCCGACTTCCTGTGTTCGATGGTATTTATGCCGACATCGGTGATGAGCAGAGTATAGAGCAAACGCTTTCCACCTTTAGCTGGCATATCGGAAATATCGCCCGAATCATCAATAGTGCCACCACACACAGCCTGGTGCTGCTAGATGAACTGGGCGTAAGCACAGACCCGGCCGAAGGCTCTGCTCTGGCCCGCTCCATTCTGCTACACTTCCTCTCATTGGGAGCGATAACTGTAGCTACAACGCACTACAGCGATCTCAAGGCATTCGCTCACACAATGGACGGGTTCCAGAACGCCTCCCTCGATTTCGACGCGGTTACCTACGAGCCAACCTACCACCTGTCTATAGGTACACCGGGCGGCAGTAACGCCATGGCCACCGCTGCCAGACTGGGTTTGGATAACCAAATAGTCGATCGGGCAAGAGAAATGATGACCGGGGGCGCTCAGGAACTGGAGTCACTGCTCGCCGACCTGATGAACGAGAAGGAGAAGGTCTTTTCCCTCAGAAAGGACCTCGAGCAGCAGATGGCTGACGTGCAAAAACGGAAGTCCGAGCTGGATAGACGTGTGGAAAGCCTGCAGACAGAAGAGAGAAGAATCATCCAGGAGACCAGGGATAGTGTGGTCAAGCAGGCTGCCAGGCTGCACCGGGAAATCCAGCGTGCCGCTTCGGAGCTGCGTAAGGAAAAGAAGCAGGAAGCGGTCGAGCGGACCCGACAGACACTGACCGAGGTTCAAAGGAGGCTCAAGGATTACGAGTGGCAGGCCGACGCTTCCACAGCAGCCAGTGTGGAGACAGAAGGTGATAGCCATATCAAACCCGGTGATACGGTCTGGTTGAAGGAAGCCAAAATAGCAGGGAGGGTTCTCTCCTTTACCGAGGATAACCAGCAGGTCGAAATACAGGCGGGGCAGACCAGGCTCAGCCTGAGCCTTGACCGGGTGGCCAGAAAGGCTCCATCAGGAGGCGAGGCACCTGGCCGGGTATCCCGGACCACTATCAAATCAGAGGCAGGGGCCATTCCAATGGAACTTGACCTCCGGGGCAGGCGTGCCGGTGAGGTGGAGACAGAACTCGACACCTACCTCAACGATGCTTCTCTGGCCAACCTGAGCGAAGTCCGTGTCGTCCATGGCATCGGTAGCGGCGCCCTGCGCAGTATAGTAAGGGATTGCCTCGCTTCTCACCCCCTGGTCAGCAATTTCCGCTGTGGTGGGCAGAAGGAAGGCGGCGACGGTGTGACCGTTATAAGTCTGTGATCAACCTATTTCCCCGTGGTAGCTCTGCAGAGAACGAACCTGGGATTTACCCTTTTGATAGGCCGCTATACCCTTGGCGGCGGCAACGGCCGCTGCCAATGTCGTGATGTAGGTAACCTTGTACTTGATGGCAGCCTTGCGAATATAGGAATCGTCGTACTTGCTGCGCTTACCCGCGGGGGTATTTACTACCAGCTGTATTTCCCCGTTCATAATAGCATCGACGATATTGGGCCGGCCCTCGTGCACCTTGAGAATCAATTCCGATTCGATACCATTACCGGCCAGGAAACGACGAGTGCCCTCGGTTGCCCTGAGCCTGAAACCAAGATGGACAAATTCCCGGGCAACTTCAACAACGGCCGGATGGTCCTTCTCGGATACGGTAATGAGCACGTTACCTTCCGTGGGAAGTACCTGCTGGGCAGCCTGCTGTGATTTAAAAAAGGCCATTCCAAATGATTCAGCCATACCGAGTACTTCCCCGGTAGAGCGCATTTCGGGCCCCAGGACGGGGTCCACCTCGGGAAACATCGGGAACGGGAAGACGGCCTCCTTTACCCCGAAGTAGGGTATCAATCCCGATTTGAAATCGAGTTCGTCTAGCCTCTTACCCAGCATCAGTCGGGTTGCCAGCCTGGCCATGGAAATGTTACACACCTTCGATACCAGGGGAACGGTTCGTGATGCCCTGGGGTTTGCCTCCAGCACGTAGACAGTGTCCCGGGCAATAGCATACTGGATGTTCATCAGGCCAACCACTTCAAGCTCGCGGGCAATCCTCCTAGTGTATTCCTCAATGGTATCGATGTGAGCCGGTGATATGCTCACCGGTGGAATTACACAGGCGGAATCACCGGAGTGAACCCCGGCCAGTTCGATATGCTCCATCACAGCCGGCACAAAGGCATCGGATCCATCGGCAATGGCATCAGCCTCGGCTTCGAGGGCGTTCTCCAGGTATTTGTCAATCAAGATGGGGCGGTCGGGAGTAACATCCACGGCTGCGGCAACATATTCCCGAAGCATATCTTCATCATGTACTATTTCCATACCCCGCCCACCCAGTACATAGGACGGTCTTACCATCAGGGGGTAGCCTATATGCCTGGCTACCGCCAGCGCTTCGGGCAGCGTGCTGGCCATACCCGCCTGGGGCATGGGGATGCCCAGCCTTTCCATAACATTGCGGAAGCGGTCCCGGTCCTCGGCGAGGTCAATCGTCTCCGGTGAAGTTCCCAGAATCCTGACTCCCGCCTCAGCCAGCTGGTTGGCTATATTTAGCGGGGTCTGCCCACCGAACTGAACGATAACCCCAATGGGTTTCTCTTTCTCATATATACTGAGGACATCCTCAACGGTCAAGGGATCAAAGTAGAGCTTGTCCGAGGTATCATAATCCGTAGAGACAGTTTCCGGGTTACAGTTGACCATAATCGTCTCATAACCCTCAGCCCTGAGACAGAAAGCAGCGTGAACACAGCAGTAATCGAACTCAATACCCTGACCAATGCGGTTCGGCCCCCCACCCAGCACCATAACCTTCTGCCGCTCGCTGGTCGGTGACCGGTCGGGAGCATTATAGGTGGAATAATAGTATGCCGCATCCTTGACACCGCTAACCGGAACCGGTTGCCAGCCCTGCACGATTCCGGCCATTGAGCGCTGCCGGCGGATATCTCCCTCCGGCAAATTAAGCAGCCAGGAGAGATACTTATCGGAAAAGCCGTCTCTCTTGGCATCGGCCAGTAGACCTGCCGGCAGCTGCCTGCCCCGGTACTGGAGAAGGCTCTCCTCCATGTCCACTAGCTCCTTCATCTGATTGATAAACCAGGGCTTGATATATGTTTTCTCGTAGAGATCTTCGATACTGGCGCCCTTGCGCAGGGCTTCGTACATGATAAACTGCCGCTCACTGGTCGGCTCACCGAGCATATCCATCAGTTCAGCCAGAGACCGTTTGTTGTAGTCCTTGACAAAGCCCAGGCCATGACGGCCCTTTTCCAGTGAGCGAATTGCCTTCTGCAGGGCTTCCTTGTAGTTCTTACCGATGCTCATCACCTCGCCAACAGCGCGCATCTGCGTACCAAGCTTATCATGGGCATCACGAAACTTCTCAAAGGCCCAGCGGGCGAACTTGACCACCACATAATCGCCCGATGGAGTGTATTTATCCAGTGTCCCTTCCCGCCAGTACGGTATTTCATCCAGGGTAAGACCGGCCGCCAGTTTTGCAGAAATCAAAGCGATGGGAAAACCGGTCGCCTTTGATGCCAGGGCCGACGAACGCGAGGTCCGCGGATTGATTTCAATAACAACAACTCGACCGGTGTGGGGGTCATGGGCAAACTGAATATTGGTACCCCCAATAACACGTATCGCCTCCACAATCCTGTAGGCATATTCCTGAAGGCGTTTCTGGAGTTCACCATCTACAGTAAGCATTGGTGCGGTACAGAAGGAATCGCCGGTGTGAATCCCCATCGCATCCACATTCTCGATAAAACAGACGGTGATCATCTGGTTTTTGGCATCACGCACCACCTCAAGCTCCAGCTCTTCCCAGCCCAGAACCGACTCCTCTATCAGCACCTGGCCGATAAGGCTGGCGGCGATACCGCGAGCGACAACTACACCCAGTTCCTCAACATTGTAGACCAGACCGCCGCCGGTTCCCCCCATGGTATAGGCGGGACGAACTACCACAGGATAACCGAGCAATGCGGCCACCGATTCGGCCTCCTTGACGCTATAGACGGCTTCACTGTGCGGCATCTCAATACCGAGACGGTTCATCGTCTCCTTAAAGGCAGTACGGTCTTCCCCCCGCCGGATAGCATCGATCTCGACACCTATCACCTTAACACCGTACTTATCCAGAACCCCGTTCTCCGCCAGGCCTGCACTGAGGTTGAGACCGGTCTGCCCGCCCAGGTTGGGTAATAGGGCGTCGGGCCTCTCTTTCTCGATTATCTGAGCCATCGTCTCCAGATTCAGCGGCTCGATATAGGTAACATCCGCCATTTCCGGGTCGGTCATTATGGTGGCCGGGTTTGAGTTTACCAGTACGATTTCATACCCGAGCTCGCGGAGTGCCTTGCAGGCCTGTGTCCCGGAGTAATCGAACTCACAGGCCTGTCCGATTACTATCGGGCCGGAGCCAATTATCATTACCTTCTTGATATCGCTGCGCTTCGCCATCGAATATACCTCCCGGTCCGTTACTAACATTATAACCAAAGTGACATCGGATATCTTACCGCAACCCGATAATCGAGGATATATGTATATTTATCGGGCAACAAGTCAGTTGCCGTCGATAACCGAGCTTCATACCATAACCCGGAACTGACAACCGACCCCGTTCCCGAAGCCAAGCCGGTCCCGTCTTTCATCTTACCACAACAGCCGGCCCCCGGAGCAATAATTGCAGCAGGTAAGACGGGAATAGGTAACCGTTTTCCTATTATAATATAAAAATGTCATCCCCGTAAATGAGGTGTTTCAATTAATGGTGGAACCGGGTAGGCCTTCACTGGCGATATTGTAAGCTGGTACTCGAATTGATATCAGGAGAATGCGTCTTGACGCCGTGCGGTATCGGCAACGACAATCTGTGAACTGTATATCACCTTCATACAGTTCAGGCACTGCCAGCCGTCTTCATGCCGGATAAATACCCCGCTCCTGCAGTTGGGTTTGGTACATACCTCGGGGGGTATCGAACGGTGATATACCGCCAGTAGTTCGGGCTCTTTCTTGATTCTCATCTGTAGACTCCTTTATCACGCATATTGCATCCCCATCCATATGCCGTAGGCTATACAGCCTGCCACAACCAGCGCTATGACCGTTATTACTATTCTTGTCCGCCTGCTCACCGGTTTAATCCCCTATCCACCCTTAAGATATCCATAAGTCCACTGAGATAAGCAATACTTAATATAACTTACCTAAGCTGTACATACAATCACCTATCCGGTTATTTCGCTTATAACCTTACTAGTTCCATAGTATATGCTTTCCCCGATAGTAGTAACTATGCCGGGAAGAAAATTTACGACGGCACCCGAAATATCCCAGACTGCAATAATCTCGGCTGCTGCAAGAATTTACATTGCCGGGTTCAAAATAACAAAATATACCCATGAGCCAGATAATCGTTATCCGGCTGGCGAAACGCAGTTGAACAGGGGGTGAAATCTTCCGGGACAGGCATGGTATCGGTTTGAACGAGACCTGCATCAGTCAGGCGGAGTCCCTGGGGAAGTATCTTGCCGAACCAAAGCTGGAAGCAATCTATTCCACCCCGCTGAAACGCGCCCTGGATACGGCAGTCTCCGTGGCCAGATACCAGAATCTCGATATCAGGATAACCCAGGAGCTGATCGACCTGGACTATGGCGCATGGGAGGAGCAAACCCACCAGGCGGTAAAAGGCAACTACCCGGAGCTTTACCGTAAATGGCTGAACGCCCCCCACCGGGTCGACTTCCCCGACGGAGAGAACATGGAGGAGGTACGGGAAAGGGTGAAGATCCTGCTTGACAGTCTGCTAGCAAAGCACGCCGGCAAGCTGGCACTGGTCTCTCACCGGGTGGTAAGCAAGGTAAGGTGATAATATGCCTGATACTGGGTCTGGATAACTCCCGTTTCTGGGATATCAAGGTTGACCTCAGAAATATAAGCATCTTCGAATATGCCGGCGACCACCACAGGCCAATCAAGCACAATGATACCACCTATCTCGGTCAACTGGAACGTCTCACGCAGAGGGGTTTCTGATGAATTGCTCCGAATGACTGAGATAATGTGACCAGCCAGGCAGAAAAGGGGGAGATGTTTAATTTGTTATACAGCGTCTAACCGGTCATCGAGGGCTATTATTTTATTCTTGATAGCATAACGAATCAACTGGTTGTGGGAACTCAGCCCCAGCTTATGCATCATGCTCCCGCGGTGTATCTTGACAGTATGTTCAGCAATGCCGAGCTTTTTGGCTATCTCACCGTTGGTATAGTCTTGGGCAACGAGGTTCAAGACCTCCCACTCCCTCTTGGTGAGGTCATTGAAGTTCTCCGCCATCACCGGCTGTGTCTTCTTCATATAGGCGCTGATTGCCTGCTCGGAGAGCGTTGAGCTGAGGTAACGCCTTCCCGAAGCCACCGTACGTACCGCAGCTACCAGGTCATCAGCGGTAGAATCCTTGAGGACATATGCCTTCGCTCCGCTGCGGAGGGCCTCCACAACATAGCTCTCGTCTCCATACATAGACAGGATGACGATACCGATATTTTCTGAATAGCACCTGATTCTACGGGTAACCTCGAGGCCATTAACCCCTCCCATCATAAGGTCAAGGACCAGAATGTCCGGCTGAAGTTGCCCGACCATCTCCACCGCTCCCAGCCCATTGTCGGTTTCCCCGACAATGCTGATATCCTTTTCCGCCTCCAGCAGTGCCCTGATTCCCTGACGTACGATGGTATGATCGTCAGCCAGTACTACGGTTATCACTTTTCTCCTCCTTTGCCTGCTGCACCCCTAAGCGGCAATTCAGCCGTAATGCAGGTACCACTACCGGGAGTGGAGCTAACCACCAATTCACCACCGAGCAATGACGCCCTTTCCCTCATGCTCCGGAGACCAACCGATCTCTCAACCGGCAGGTCTTCAATACGAAACCCCACACCGTTGTCCTCCACCCGCAACTTAAGCATACCTTCCCCGGTCCAGAGATTTACTGCCAGGCTGGTTACTCTGGCATGGCGTGCAACATTGGTTAAGGCTTCCTGAATAATCCGGTAAGCAGCGGTGCCTATCTCCGGGGGCAAATCGTTTTCGATCACCCTGTGCTTGAATTCCACTTCTATACCAGTCTGCACTTTACAGCGTTCAAAATACCAGAGCAGTGCGGGTACCAGACCCAGGTCATCCAGCATCGGTGGGCGTAAGTCGAGCGATATGCTGCGCACCTCCGCCATTAACTCGTTGACCAGCGACGTGGCATGCTTGAGGCCGGCGGCAACTTCGTTCTTTGGTAGATGGGCCGCTCTGTCCAGGGAAATCTTGAGTGCGGTCAGGTACTGACCTATCTGGTCATGTAATTCACCGGCGACGTTATGTCGCTCCATTTCCTGGGCCTCGACAAGCCGGCGGGAGAGCGCACCCAGTTCTGCGGTCCTCTCTTTTACCCGCATTTCAAGCCTGTCATTGGCTTCGATCAGCGCCTGCTCTGCCTGCACCTTGTCGGTGATATCCAGCATTATGCCATCGAATCTCTCGATATGCCTATTGCCATCCGCCACCGGTATGCCATGGTCCAACACCCAGCGTACTTCCCCGCTATTTTTATTTGCCAGACGGTACTCGGAAAAATACTCCTTCCTGGTCTCATAGGCCTCCACATAGGCCTGAACCGCCCTATCCCTGTCCTCGGGGTGAACGGAATTCGGCCATGTCTGTGGCTCTCCATAGGTTTCCTCGGGTGAGAAGCCTGTCCATTCCTGCCACCGCTCCGATACGAATGACATGGTGGCAGTCTCGTCGGGAAGTGTGGAATAAACCACCACCGGAATGTTTTTAATCAGCGTCTCGTACTTGTCCTTCAATTCCTTGATGCGTAGCTCGGCTTCTTTACGATCGGTGATTTCTGACATTATGCCGGTGGCATACTTCTTGCCGTTTTCATAACAGATAGCGAAGGTCCTCCCGTGTATCCAGACCCACCGCCCGTCTTTTCTGCGCATGCGGTACTCGATACTGAACGGCATATCCGTTTTAAAAAGCGCTTCATTGGCTGCCACAAAGTCATCGACGTCATCGGGGTGGACCCTCTCAACCCAGTCAATGAACCTGCTCATCCCATATTCTTGCTGTGGGCTGTATCCGGTTATGGCTTCGATATTTTCGCTGATGTAGACGATATGGTTTTCCCGGTCTGTCTTCCACAGTACGTCCGGTATATTCGATACCAGGGAGTAGCAGCTCAACAACTCGTTACAGTTGGCACGACTTCTGTCCTGCTCCTGACTGCCCAAATCAATGAACCACTTAATTGTCTGCTCTTCGTTTTCCCGGTCTACCACTTCTTTACCACCCAGTACTTTACCGATAAGACATCTACTGAGATTATCGTTCGTTTAACACAACGGGCTAGAATGCTTTCTTTATCGCCTCTTCCTGCACCGATATCTCGGTATTGATTCTGGATATGTATACCCGGTATATGAAGTATTCCCTGGGCAGATCCAATTCCTCAAAACCCACCCAGTAGCAGTCCACCACAATCGCGAGGTCACCAACGTAGTTTTCGATTTCGGGGTATTTGGGACAATGGTTTTTATCCTTTACCGATACGATAATAACCTGCTGCCCGCTAGCATATTTCGGATGCAAATATCCCCCTCAGAAGTCACGTTTTAAAAAAAGACCTGTCGGGAACATAGTCTAGTATGCTGATAAAAATTTGTCAATACCAATAAAACCTGGGTGTTAATCCCTCACTCGTTTGCATCGCCACGATGCAATACCAGGGGGTAGCAGGATAATTACCGCAACCGAGAAGTCTATTTTTTCTCAAGCGGCACCCGCCATGGTATATTTATATGTTGTGTATAACTCACAAATCCTGCCGGAACAATCAACCGTTAGGACTATTTACCACCAATATGACCTTTATCATAACCATGCCTGGACGGTTTGCAACAAACAGGCAGCTACCCGGAGAGTCTAATCCCCGTCGCTGGCATTTATCCAAGCCCAGTTCAGTGGTATGATTGTACTCAATACAGTTTTCATCGCGGAGGTAGAATATGTTCGCACTGGTCGTCAGATTAAAGGCAATAAAGGGCGAGGAGGAAGCCATCCGGAGTTTAATGAGGGAGACTGCGGAAAAGGTGCGCCGTAACGAGAAGGAAACCCTGATATACGACATGCACTACAAAGTCGGTGATTCAACCGAGATAGTGCTATACGAGCGCTACCGGGACAAAAATGCCTGGGAAGCGATTCATATGTCACAGCCCTACATCAAGGAACTCCTGGCTGAGCTGCCCAAACACATAGAGGGCCAACCCCAGATTGAAGAATACGAGGTAGTTGAATCTCTATAGACCGCCCTATCTCATCCCGCCAGCTTTTTGTACAGGGTTCTAGTTGAGGCGAGAATTGACACGCCGATAATCAGGGCAAAAACGGGCTTCTTGAGAACCGGTGTGATTTCAATCAGGTCCCAGGCACCGGACCATATCAGCACCAGGCCGAAAAAGACCAGCGCCGCATACAGTATCTTGTGGTGCAGTTTCAGGTTTTCCTGTATTCCGATTATCTCACTGGTGATTTTCCCGGTAAAACTCAGGCTTTCGAGCTGCCTGGCTACTTCGCCCCTGATATGGTGAGCATATTTCCCATCTATTCCTTCCTTCCCTACACCTTCGTTTTCCTGAACCCTATCCTTTTCCGGCTCTGCTGCCATATTTCCTCCTTCCGCCATAAACAGTGACTGAATTATTTGTCAACAGCACTGAAATGCTATTCCCAATACCGCTCAAACCGGTGTTACTGAATAAGTAAGAATCTGCTAATATTTGATAACAATCGACCGGGTTGAACAGGATATTAACCAATTAAAGGTAATCGAATACCTGATTTAGAGCTTTTATCCGAGGGCAGTCAGTGATCCCGGGGAATAAATCGTACCGGTCAATAAGAACAGCATTGATTCCCACCCGCCTGGCACCGACAATATCTCTTTCATACTGGTCGCCTATAAAGAGCACCTCCTTTGCATCCACGGCAGCTCGCTCAACCGCGGCCATAAATATCGGAGGCTCCGGCTTATCAGCCCCGGCATCTTTGGCGGTGACCACCACATCGAGGTAAGGTTCCATGCCAGCTCTACCAATATAGTGCGCAGATATTAGACCCAGAATTAACCCCCTCTGCTTGAGCTGCTCAACCACAGGAATAACATCGTCGTAGAGGACCCAGGATAAGGCTCTGATGCGCTTCCCGACTATCTCGGTAATGCCCAACATCTCCCTCCCTGACAGCTTAACCCCGACTTCATCCAGCAACACCTTCCACCAGCGAAGGAATGGTTCCTCCGGTGCTCCTTCACGCCAGCACGGGGGAGCACCTTCAGGTACCTGGTTATCAGCCCTGAGGACACCTACCAGTAGATTATCAAGAGGAAGCTCAAAACCCATCTCCCGTGCCGCGTTATGGATGTTCTCATCCCTGTCAGGTTCAGGGTGAGACAGGGTACCCACCCAGTCAAAAAACACTGCCTTTATCATCGTAACTCCTGCCTATTTGATACTTGAGCATAATAGTGCACAAGCAAAAACTGTCAATCCCGTGCGGTAACAAAAAATATTCCAAGCTCAGTATAAAACTGGTTCAATTCATAATCAACAGATGATCACAGAATCTTTCCCACAGTTGACGCACCAAAACGTATTGACATTCGACTCAACCGGGTGTATAAATCATTAACAAAATATGGGAGGTATACTTGATGGATATTACCATACCCTTTCTCGGAGCGGTTTCTGTATCCCAGTTCGTAATTGCCATTATTGCCATAGTATTTGGCATCATAATGTGCGTGGTACCCAGAATAGCTGCCTACCTCATCGGTGCATACCTCATTCTCTGGGGAGTACTATTCTTCGTGCATTGCTGACCTCAGTGAAAAGGAGTAAATATAATCATAGGAAGTGTACCCCTAACGGCAAAGCCTTATCCTCCTGTGCTTGATAACGAATTGCTGCCCTAGGGTTAGCTGAACTAGCGAGTTGACTGCTCCCTTTTTACATTAACGACAATCATGTAACACTAGCGCAAAATCTGCCTTCTTTGCAGATAATTAAGCGCTAGAGGTAATTTTGTTTTAGCGAAAAATGGGCGCTTCATTCAAGCTATTACGCCTGCCTGTTATAATTAACATACCCCTTTCCCCAGCATAGAGACATTTGTATTTGGGTGCCCCGCTATATTATGCTTTTCTACAGAATCAGTGTTAAGGGAATAATGAAATTCAGAACAGTACTAATATGCGTTGCCTGTATCGCATTAATACCTCTGTTAGCATGCTCTCCACAATTAGAGAAAGCTACCATTACGGTCACTTGTGACGATCTTGCTCAGAAGCAAGACATTGTTGCAGCTGCCAAAAACTCGTTTTCTGTGGGTAAATCGTTTACAGTAGCCTTATGCTCCGGATCATCGACGGGATTTCAGTGGCAAGAATCCGCGTCGATAAATGACGGAGCTGTGGTGCAACAGACTGCTCATAATCCCGGCACGGGACAGGATGTCTGGACTTTCAAGACACTTAGTACCGGTAATACCATGCTTCAATGGAGCACAACCGACGACAGCGTTGAGCAACGGACATTCCGCATAGCCATCGCTGTTGAATAGCCTTGCATATACTGCCCCTATAGGTCTTATCAAACCGGACATTCCCTGGAATAGTCATCGATAATAGCCAAAGCACGAAATCGCCTGCCTGTGATTATGCTGTCGGTCACGAAGTCCATGGACTACCTTTCGTTTGTCCGCTTGGGCGATGGGATAATTACCCTTAAACCAGCGGCCCCTTCCCTTTTCCGTTTCCTCCGCAGTGCCAGGCATTCTTCACGACATATCCTCTCTGTGCTTTTATGGTTTATCACCAGACCTTCCCTTTCAAGCAAGATGTGCAGCCGGGGACTACCAAACCGTTTCCGCTGCTCCGCCATCTCCCGAAGGCGTTTTCGTAAGATGTCATCATTACCAAGCTTCGGCCGGTAACGGAATACTGAAGACGAGATATTAACCAGCTCACAGG
>JAGYOC010000197.1 GCA_018399795.1 Dehalococcoidales bacterium | reverse complement strand
GCCGATATGATTATCTCCAAGGGACAGGGTAATTACGAGTCCATGAGCCTGGAAGAGGGCAATATATTTTTCCTGCTCAAGGCGAAGTGCCGTGTAATCGCGGGTTTACTTGGTGTGAATATCGGTGACCACGTACTCAAGCAGCAGATTCCTTCCAGGTCGGGTCGCCGGGTTTAGCGTAACCTGTCTCTGGCAAGGTGTTGGCGCTGGCAGGAAGGCTGGGTCAACCTATTACAATATTGTCGATGAGCCTGGTCTTTCCGATTCTCACCGCCAGTGATACCAGCGCCGGCGGCCTGATAGCTTCCATTTCCTCCAGGGTATCCGTATCGGCTATGGAAACGTAATCTATGCTGGCCAGGGGCTCGGCTTCAATCAGTTCCGTCATTTTTTGCCGGACCCGACCGGCTTTCTCTTCCCCTGATTGCCAGTGCTGCTCGGCCAGGCACAGGGCCCGGTAGAGTACCGTTGCTGTTCTGCGCTCTTCTTGGTTGAGGTAGGCATTGCGGCTGCTCATAGCCAGCCCGTCCTTTTCACGTACCGTAGGTAAGGTAACGATCTCCACATCCATGTTGAGGTCGGCTACCATTTTCCGGATAACTACCGCTTGCTGGGCGTCTTTCTGCCCGAAGTAGGCCCGGGTGGGTTTGACGATATTGAATAGCTTGCCAACGATGGTATTGACACCCCTGAAGTGACCGGGACGGCAGGTACCCTCCAGTCGTTCGGTTACCGGGCCTCCGTCGATATAGACGCCATACCTGTCGGGGTACATCTCACCGGCAGAGGGGATGAAGATGATATCTGCCTTTTCCCCGGCCAGCAGGGCCAGGTCTCGATCCGTATCGCGCGGGTAACTGGCGAAGTCTTCCTGCGGCCCGAACTGCGCGGGATTAACGAAAATGCTGACCACCACCGAGCTATTGCTCGCCCTGGCTTCCCGGACCAGGGAGAGGTGTCCTTCGTGAAGGTAGCCCATGGTAGGGACAAAGCCTACTGGCTCGGGGAGCATTTCTCTGCGTTGCCTCATCTCGGGTATCGTCGCAACTACCTTTACCGGAGCGATATCCATAATGTGCTCACCGTACGATGAAATACCTGATTTTATCTATCTTGCCTGTGCTTGTCGGGACGTTATTTGGAGAGCCGTTCCAGTATTTTCTCATCCATAGAGAAACTGTTCTGCTCGGTGGGAAAGGTGCCGTCCTGTACCTCGCTGGCATACTGGGCGATGGCAGCCCGGCTTGCCTCGGCTAGCCTGGCGTACTGCTTTGCGTGCTTGGGTACGAAATCGGTGTAGAGCCCCAGTATATCACTGATAACCTGAACCTGTCCGTCGCATTCGGCACCGGCACCGATGCCGATGGTGGGGATGCTGATAGAGCGGGTAATCAGGGCGGCAAGCTGAGCGGGGACTGTTTCCAGGACAATGGCGAAAGCCCCTGCCTGTTCCAGGGAACGGGCGTCTTCGAGCAGCCTGGCGGCTGCCTCGTCGCTTTTACCCTGCACCTTGAACCCTCCCAGCTGGTTTATCGATTGCGGGGTGAGACCGATATGCCCCATAACCGGTATCCCGCAGGACACGATTTTGTTTACCGTCTCAGCCATGTTGGCGCCACCCTCGAGCTTGACCGTCTGTGCGCCCGCTTCCTGGATGAAGCGGGCGGCGTTGCGCTGGGCATCGGAGATGTTGGCATAGGTCATAAAGGGCATGTCACCGACTACCACTGTGCGGCTTGTTCCCCTGACCACGGCCCTGGTATGGTGCAGCATTTCCTCCATGGTAACCGGTATTGTTGACTGATAGCCCAGCACCACCATGCCCAGGCTGTCACCGACTAGGATTAGGGGTACGCCGGCATCATCGATGATGCCGGCGGTGGCATAATCGTATGCGGTAAGCATTACGATTTTCTCACCTTTCTGCTTCATATCCCTTATTTCGTTGATCGAAATCCTCATTGGCTGTCTTTTCCTTTCATTTATTCGACCGGATGTATACACCGCTGACTAGAAAAGAAACGGGGGCACCGGTTGCCTGTTCGCCACGATGACATTTTTTTCGTTGACCGATACCAGGTTGGGCATAAGGTTGAGCGCATCATCATCAGAGAGGTAGCAGTAGGCCAGGATGATAATGGTATCGCCTTTGGCAGCCAGCCTCGCCGCGGCGCCGTTCAGGCAGATTTCCCCTTCTCCTTCTCCCTGGATGGCGTAGGTATTGAACCGGGCGCCGTTATGGAGGTTCAGTACCTCTACCTGCTCGTAGGGTAGGATGTCGGCGGCTTGCATCAGCCTTTTATCGATGGTGATACTCCCCTCGTATTCGATATCCAGCCCGTTAACCCGGGCGCGGTGGATTTTGCTCTTGAGCATCCTTCTCATTTCGATGTTTCTCCTCTCAATGCCCAATATCCGGAAAGTACAGCCTCCAGCTCCCCGGCGCTGTCTTCATCTATCCTGCCTTTGTCACGGGCTATCGGTATGGTCTTCAGGCCCAGTTCCCGGTAGGTGGAAGTCAGTTCCGGGGATGACCGTTCGAGTTCCTCGAGGTGTTTTTTTACCGTGGCTACGTCCCCCCGGGCGATTGGGCCGGTAAGGCAATCGGGAATGCCCACGTTTTCGATATTGCGGATGGTGCCTTTTATCAACGGTAACAGCGCCTGCACGGCCTGCTGCCTCGGGATACCGAAGGTATGCCAGATATCGGTGGCGAGTTTCTCCAGGGTTACCAGGTAATTACAGGCGATTACGGCGGAGGCATGATACACGGCGCGGTGCTCTGCCTTCAGTTCAATCCAGTGGCCTTCCAGGTCTCCGGCGATATCCTTCAGTGTTTCCAGCAGTTCTGCATCGGCCTCGATGGCAATGGTAGATCCGGGGATATTTTCGAGGGCCTTTTCCACGCTAGCGAAGGTCTGCAGGGGGTGAAAGGCGCCGGCGCGCGCGCCTGATTTCCGGGCGGCTTCGAGAACTGAGGTTGACTCGGCTCCGCAACAGTGGACCACCCCCTGTCCCGGGTGCCATTTTACTTCCCCGGCAACCGAGGCGATGGCATTATCCGGGGTGGTAATGAAGACGAGCTCGGCGGAGTCAGCCACATCCTGGCTCCTTCCGACCGCAGTGCATCCGGTTACCCTCTGTGCCAGCTTTTCTGCCGAAGACCGGCTCCGGCTGGCTGCGGCTACCACCGGGTAACCCTTCTCCCTTAACCGGATGGCCAGAGCGGTACCGACCGTGCCTGCCCCGATAAAGCCAAGCTTGACCATAACTATCTGTACCCCTTATAAAGTACTAATGCCTCCTCTGCCAGATAACAGAGAAGGCATTACTGATCAAAATCCTTTACAATTTGCCGTCCCGGTCATAACAGATCCAAGCGACCACCAGAATATGTTAATTCACCCAACTGGCTCACCGCCATTACGGTCGATGGCCATTCAATTATAGCAGGAAAAGCATAATCAACAACCGATATTCCTGTCAAGGAATTCGCTGTTTCTTGCAGTTACACCAAGTCAGGAACTACTTTTTTGCATCCAGCTTGTTGAGGCATTTCTCGGCTATATTGCCAAACCAGGGCACCCGGTACATCCTGCCCTTGTAGGTTCGGCGCATGAGGATTGCCCAAAGTATCCACCAGATGGCGAAGAAAATGCCGAATACGATCGAGCCGGCAAGCCACTGGGCGTAGGAGAAGCCGAATCCGCCGGTAAATGTCCAGGCAGCCCAGCGGAAGGTGTTGGCGATACCCCATATAATGTTCAGTATGCCGAAGGTTACCAGTGACTGCATGGCATGGAAGCGCACCAGCTTGTTTTTCTTCTCGATGATGAGAAAGATTATACCCGTTACCCAGAAACCGGCATAGCAAAGCATTCCTGCCTTGTTCTGCTTCATTTGTGTATCCGAATCCTTTGGTTCTTGTTCCTCCGGTGGGACCATTTGAGACCTCCTGATGCCAAAAACTACCTGCTCTCAAGAAGGAGGCATACCCCTTTCTCTATTGCGGTGCCATAATATCATAGACTCAAACCTGGTTTCTGTCAATACCTGAGGTTGAAATTTCTGCCTCCAGCGGTTACAATTACACCTGTGCCGAGGTAGCTCAGTTGGTAGAGCAACGGACTGAAAATCCGTGTGTCCTCAGTTCGATTCTGAGCCTCGGCACCATCAGGTTACAGGCGGAAGTGGCTCAGCGGTAGAGCATCTCCTTGCCAAGGAGAGGGTCGCGAGTTCGAATCTCGTCTTCCGCTTTTGCCGGAATGGCGGAAGAGGTAGACGCGACAGTCTCAAAAACTGTTGGGGAGCAATCCCCGTGTCGGTTCGAGTCCGACTTCCGGCACCACAGGATTTGCCGAGAAGATCATCGTGGTTCCATGACTGCTAAGCAGGCCTTTTAATGTCCTGATGACGGCTTTGCTACATATCTCTGTTATTGCTGCCAGAAGAGGTCTTTGTCGAGAAATGAATAACGAAAGGCGGGCGGTTCGGAAAAAGGTATTGATACTGGCTTCGGCTATCTTGGCTACCAGCCTGCTTTTGCCCGCTTGCTCGCGGAATGAAGCTGTAGTCAGGGTCTCATGCGACGATTTCTACCGGGAAAACGTGGTGGTCAGGGAAATGGTGGTGCCGGCCGGTAGTTCGTTCAAAATCAGCCTGTGCGGTAACCCTTCCTCCGCCTGGAAATGGCCTGAAAAAGCGGCGATCAGTGACGATTCGCTCATGGCACAGACCGGCCATAAATCTGTCATGATACCACTGGGTGGTGCGCCGGGGCAGGAAGTATGGATCTTCCGGGCTGTAGAAGAGGGAACGGGCCGGGTAACCATCCAGAGTGGCTATCCGTCAGAAAGCAATGATAGCGAAATATGGCGGCTCGAACTTTCCGTCACCATCGATTAGATGGGCAACAACCGGTTCTCGCCGCCATATTCTATTTAACGCTGATATATTCAGGTCTCTTATTCGGCCTTGGTTTTGGCTGTGTAATCCTGTCTTGAGGCAATGGCGTGGCTGATGCGGTCGATAATGATGGCAATCAGCACGATGGAAAGGCCAGCTTCGGCACCGCGTCCGACCTCGATACGGTTGATGGATATCAGTACCTCGAGACCCAGGCCGCGGGCACCAATCATCGAGGCAATTACCACCATCGCCAGTGCCATCATGGTGGTCTGGTTGATGCCCACCATAATCGATGGAACGGCCAGCGGTAGCTGTACCTCGAATAGCACCTGCCGCCAGCTCGAACCGAAGGCCCTGGCTGCCTCCACCACATCCTTGGAAACCTGGCGGATACCCACGTTGGTGAGGCGGATGACCGGTGGCATGGCGTAGATAACGGTGGCAAAAACGGCGGGTACCTTGCCCAGTCCAAAGAACATCAGAGCCGGCACCAGGTAGACGAAACTGGGCATGGTCTGCATGGCATCCAGTACCGGTCTTATTATCGATTCCACCCGGTCGCTGCGCGCCATCAGGATACCGGTGGGGATACCCACGGCCAGGGAAATGATCACCGCAACCACGATGATGGATAGCGTCTGCATGGCCTCTTGCCAGTAGCCGAAGCTCCCGACCACTATCAGTGATCCTGCCAGGAGCACAATGCCCCACCAGCGACGTATCGCCCACCAGGCAAGACCACCCACCAGCCCGACAACGACAAACCAGGGTAGCCACAGGAAGAAGCGCTCCAGGGTCATTAGAACGTAGAGCACGGCAGTGCTGATGGCGTCGAAGAATATTGCCCAGTGTATCAGCAGCCAGTGAACAATGACATCAACCACTTCGGCGAGGGGAATCTGGATTACTGACGGGAACTCAAACATCTTGCTCCTCCCCCTTGTTTTCGCCCTCCGTGTCATTCACCTCTTTCCCTGATTCCTCCTCTTCTATCTGCTTCTCCTTTATCATGGCGAGCATGATGGTGCTGATGTGTATCTCGCCGAGAAGCCTGCCGTTATCATCTACGACCGGTATGGGAAATTCTGTGGATACAGCTAGCGGCATCAGGTCTTCGATGACCATATCCGGAGTGCAGGGGGGCACGTGCGGCTGCATTGCATCCTTCAGGGATGTTCCCTTGTTGCGGAATAGCTCGATGAGGCGCTCCTCGGTTACCAGCCCGAGGTATCGGTCTCCTCTTGCCACCAGGAAGGCGCTGGAAAGCTTGGAGGTTCTCAACCGGTGCATTGCTGCCTTGGGCCCCTGCCACTCGTAGATGAGGACGTTGGGCTGCTCCATTATAAAGCTTGCCGTTACCACCTTGGCTGCGGATGCGTCCTGAACGAAACGCTGAACGTAATCGTCTCCCGGGGAGACGATTACCTCTTCCGGGGTGCCCGTCTGGATGATTTCCCCGTCCCTCATAATGGCGATATGGGTGCCCAGCTTCAATGCTTCATCCAGGTCATGGGTGACGAAGAGTATCGTTTTCTGCACCTTTTCCTGGAGCTCGATGAACTGGTCCTGCATCTGGCGGCGTATCAGCGGGTCCAGACCGCTGAAGGGCTCGTCCATGAGCAGGATATCCGGTTCAATGGCGAGGGCACGCGCGATTCCGACACGTTGCTGCATGCCGCCGCTGAGGGCTCCCGGGTAGTAGTTCTCCCACCCCTCGAGCCCCACCATTTCGATGACCTCACCTGCTTTGGCGTAGCGCTCCTCTTTGCCCATACCCTGCACTTTCAGCCCGTAGGCGACGTTCTCCAGAACGGTGCGGTGGGGAAACAGGCCGAAATACTGGAATATCATCCCGGTTTTGTGGCGGCGGAACTGCATGAGCTGCTCTTCTTCATAGGTGCAGATATCCTCGCCGTTGATGAGTACCTTACCCAGAGTGGGCTCGATAAGGCGGAGCACGCATCGTATCAGGGTGGACTTGCCGCTTCCGGAAAGCCCCATTATGACGAATATCTCACCCCGTCTTACCTGGAAGGAGACATCGCGCACCGCTATCACGCAGTTGGTCTCCTGCATAATCTCCTGCTTGCCAGCGGTGCGCATCTCCGATTGCATTACCTCATCGGCCCTTGCGCCGAAGACCTTCCAGAGACCGCTTACCTCGACGGTAATATCACCGTTATCCGGGGTAGCGTTATTAACCAAAATTTTCTCCCTTTATCTCGCTATGTAGCGAAAGTCTATCAGGGTAATGCTGACTTGACATCAGCGGCGATGTCAGCCGGGACCCACTCGGTCCATACCGAATCGTGTTCGGTGAGGAAGTAAATGGCCGCCTCTTCCGTGGTAGCATCGTTCTCTTCCATATAGGCGAGGAAGTCGTTGGCATGTGCTGCCGTACTCTCCCAGCTCTCCAGGAACTCCACTACATCCGGGGCCTTGTCGGGAAGCGAGGAGTTGGCCACGATGTGCGTCTCGACGTTGGGGTAGGCACAGCCGTAGTTATCGTTCCATACTGCTTCGTCATAGGGAGGCTCCTCTATGGGAGTCAGGTCGTACTTGCCCAGGGGCCAGGTCGGCGACCAGTAGTAACCGAACCAGGGCTCGCCCTTCTCGTAGGCGCTGGCCATGGAGGCTACCAGTGCGGCGCCTGAGCCGGGCAGGAAGATATTGTAGGTGTCGTTCAGGCCGTAGGCCTCGAACTTGGCCTCGTTAATCTTCTCGCACTCCCAGCCGGCGATGCAGGAGTAGAAGATGCCCTTGTCGGGGTTCTCGGGGTCGGGGAATAGATCCCAGTAGTCGGGGAGGTCATCAACGGATTTCAGGTCGGGTGCCGATGCTTCGATGCCACGGTCGGCATCGCCCTCGATGACATAGGTCGGTACCAGCCAGCCCTGCCAGCTGTCCGGGAAGCAGATGCCGAGGTCGATGACATCGCCGTCGGCAAT
>JAGYOC010000196.1 GCA_018399795.1 Dehalococcoidales bacterium | reverse complement strand
CTCCTCTTCGGCCATTACCATAATCAGGCGGTCGAGTCCGGGTGCGATTCCACCGTGGGGCGGCGGCCCGTATTGAAAGGCCTTCAGCAAAAATCCGAAGCGTCGTTCCGCCTCTTCCTCTGAAAAGCCAACGATATTAAAAATGCGTTTCTGTATTTCCGGGTCGTGAATCCTGATAGAACCGGAGGCCATTTCATAGCCATTACAGACCAGGTCGTAGAGGTCGCCCTTCACCGCACCGGGGTCTTGCTCCATGTTGTCCAGAAACTCTTCCTGGGGCATGGTGAACATATGGTGGGCGGCTTCCCAGTGCTGATCATCTTCGTTCCACTCAAACAGAGGAAAGTTGTCTATCCAGCCAAAGCGAAAGGTTCCAGGTGTGGTCAGGCCAAGCTGTTTGCCCAGGCTGCTGCGGACTGCTCCCAGGGAGGTACAGGCGGTATTCCAAGTGTCGGCTACCGCCAGAATCAGGTCGCCCGCTGAGGCTCCCAGTGAAGAGATGATTTCATCGCTTTGTTCTGCAAAGAATTTGGCAACTCCCCCGTCCAGTCCCTGGTCGGTCACCTTCATCCAGGCCAGTCCCTTAGCCCCGTATACCTTGGCATCCTTTTCAAGCTGGTCAATCTGTGTGCGGGAGTATCCGGCACATCCGGGGGCTACTAGAGCCTTTACCGCCCCACCGTTCTCCACTACCGACTTAAAGGCGTTGAAACCGCTGGCGGCGGCAATCTCGTTGAAGTCCTGCATATGCAGCTCGTAGCGCAGGTCCGGCTTGTCGCTGCCGTACAGGTTCATCGCCTCATGATAGCTGATCCGCGGAAAAGGGGTCTCCAGCTCAATATTGAGGGTCTGTTTGAAGACATGCGCAAGCATACCCTCGACCACCTCAAACACATCGTCCTTAGAGACAAAGCTCATCTCCATATCGATTTGGCTGTGTTCCGGCTGACGGTCGCCCCGGGCATCTTCGTCACGGAAGCAGTGGGCAATCTGAAAATAGCGGTCGAAACCGGATACCATCAACAACTGCTTAAACAGCTGCGGGCTCTGGGGTAGGGCGTAAAACTTACCGGGATGAATGCGTGAAGGAACCAGAAAGTCACGGGCCCCCTCCGGGGTAGAGCGAATCATGCTTGGAGTTTCAATCTCCATAAATCCCTGGCCCTTCAAAAATTCACGAACCGCAAAGGTCGCATCGGTGCGCAGCTTCATTTTCCGCTGCATACTGAACGAACGCAGGTCCAAGTAGCGATACATGAGGCGCAGGTCCTCTTTTGCATCGGTCCGTTCATCTATGTTAAAGGGCAGGGGTTCACAGCGGCTTAAAATTTCGATGGCGGTGCCCTGAACTTCGATTTCACCGGTGGCCATCTCGGTGTTGACCATCTCATCGGGTCGGGCACGGACAACTCCCCTCACCGCGATGCAGTACTCACGCTTTAAATCACGGGCAACTGATTTGAGCGCCTCGGGGGCGTCTTCATCGATAACTACCTGGCTTAGCCCGTAGCGGTCGCGCAGACTGATAAAATGGATGCCCCCATGATCGCGAGTACGATGGACCCACCCATTCAGGACCACCTCTGTACCGGTCCTGGATTTTTCCAATTCTCCGCATGTTGCGGTTCTTTTCATCTTTTCCATGGAAAAGACTTTACCATTACTGATTATAGCTGTGCAAGATGTATTCAAAGACCTTGAAACTACTTCCCTCGCTCAGGCAAAAAATTATTCCCCAAGTCTTCCACAATCTTAGCACCTGTCCTATAATCGCTTGAATTGAAAGGGCGAACGAAGATGTTACATGCAGTATGGATAGGATTGGTGGTGCTGATTGTACTCAGCAATTATCACATCATTTCCAGCACCACCGATTATATCTACCACTCAATCGACTCAATGCCCCGCAACCGCGTTGGTCTAGTGCTGGGTACCAGCCGGTATCTGCGCAGCGGCGGGAGCAACCCCTATTTTCGCTACCGCATCGATGCAGCGGCCCAGCTCTATCACGCCGATAAAATCGAGTATATCCTTGTCAGTGGAGATAATTCACTAGACTCCTACAATGAGCCTAAGCTTATGAAGGAGGCCTTAGAGGAAAGCGGGGTACCTGCAAATCGGATTTTCGCGGACTATGCGGGTTTCCGCACATTGGATTCGGTGGTGCGTAGTAAAGAGGTGTTTGGTCAGGAGAAACTGACCATTATTACCCAAGAGTTCCACGGCCGCCGGGCAGTTTTTATTGGTCGTCATAAGGGCATAGATGCAACGGCTTTTGCCGCGGGCAGCGTACCGACGGAATTCGGATTCAAAGTGCTGGTGCGTGAAGTCTTTGCCAGGGTTAAAGCGGTGCTGGATATCTACGTATTTCATACCCAGCCCCGTTTTTTGGGTGAGGCCGAAACAATCTCCGACTAATTTAAGCTGTTCAGTGTCGTCGGCGGGTGTAGCAGCGTGAACAACCGAGCACATGGGCGTGGCGCCGCTCACTGGACTGGAAAAAGCGGGCATACAGCATCCCTCCCGCCGGCAGCTCCTGCTTGCATACCGGACAGATACGGGGCTTGCTGCGTCCCTTCACTCCGCTGGTTGCATGGGAGGCGGAATAGCAGTAGGGACAACCGAAAATTTCCATCATACCATCCGGTTTTCCGGGATATAGCACGCTTTTCACCTTCTGCTTTTTTTCCAAAACTGTTCCGCAGAGCGGGCAGCGATGGAAACCCGGGCTATGGGGTTTTTCCGTGGCTTCGGTTTCGGGGTATATGCGAGGACCGAATTGCTCCCGGTCGCGGGCGGGGCGACGTGTATGTCGGGTGTGCAGCACCTGACCTTTAACACCCAGCACCAGCAGGATGGTTATGACAGCCCCAGTAAGAAAAAGAACGACAATTTCGATGGCTGTTTCTCCTTATGTACGAATGGCTTCAGTCCGTATAGCTTAGACGCTTGCTCTAAGCTATTGTAGCGGGTACAATGCGCTTGTGGCAACGCTTTTTATTGTAGCAACTCCAATTGGAAATCTAGGTGATATAACGCTGCGGGCACTGGAAGTGCTAAGGAGTGTCGATACCATTGCCTGTGAGGACACTCGGCACACCCGCAAGCTGCTTACTCATTTTGAGATCTCCAAACCTCTGGTCAGCTGTCGCTCGCAGAACGAGGTACAGGCGGCGGGGCGATTGATCGAACGACTGCAGGAAGATCAGGATGTGGCCTTTGTAAGTGATGCCGGAACTCCAGGTTTAAGCGATCCCGGCCAGCGTCTGGTAAGAGAAGTGCGGGCCGCCGGCTTTCAGATCGTACCGATACCGGGTGCCTCCGCCTTAACCGCTCTGATGAGTGTATCTGAGTTCGGAGGACGAACCGTCACATTCGATGGATTTCTCAGTCCCAAGGGGGGCAAGCGGAGTAGTCGTATCGCTGAACTGCTGAAAAGAGAAGAAAATTTCGTTCTTTACGAATCTCCCCATAGAATACTGAAGATTTTGGCAAATATAGCCGACAAAGAACCTGAGCGGCAAGTACTAATTGGAAGAGAAATGACAAAAATGCACGAAGAGTTTGTCAATGGTACTGCGTCGGAGGTGCTGGAGCAGTTAGAATCAAGAAATTCCCTCAAAGGGGAGTTTGTAATACTTGTTTCCGGCCGGAAAAAGAGTTAACATATAATGAGAAGAGGACGATAAGTAAAGTGAAAGGTAGGAGTCAGCAATGAACATTGAGGGAATAGGACCTATCGATCCCATATCGAAGCTTACGAAGAACCAGCATGCGCATAAAGCGGAAAAGGCGGATCCTAAGGATTCTATCAACATTTCCGCGGACGCCAAGACCATGGGTGAAGTATACAAAATTGCAGAGCAAGTAAAGGCTGCAGATGATATAAGATGGGACCGGGTTGCCGAGGTAAAAGAGAAAATGAAGGACCCAGACTATATAAACGATACGGTTCTGGAAGATGTAGCTGACTCTGTAATGGATCTGTTTGATATCAGTTAACCCATACTGCAGGAGAGTAATGCTGTAAGATGGAAAATGAGGCAGGGATACGCTCTCTGTCTTTTTTTATGTGCTGAGAGGTTCTTTCAAAATGCTAATTTTGAAAGAACCTCTATATAGGGTCGTATTTTTAATTCATTATTTTATAAATAATGAATTAAAAATACTAAAGGTCTTG
>JAGYOC010000195.1 GCA_018399795.1 Dehalococcoidales bacterium | reverse complement strand
CCCCAACAGAGCCTCGGTAGAAGCTTTTGCCCAGGCGCGTCGTTCAATTATATTTACCGTAAACAATCAAAGATTTCAAGGAATTATGCAGACCGCCGGAGAGCTTTTGGAGCAAGAGCGCTACGTTGAGGCGATGGAGGAATATCTGTCCGGTTTTTCATTACACCAGGAGCTATTTGATGAAGACGAATATGGCAGTGTAATCGAAAATCAGGTCGATTCTCGCCGCGATGATATACGCAGGCTATCCGATCAGTATGCCAATGTGAATAACCTGTTTTTAGAAGCACAGGAGAACTTTACAACTGTTGAAGGGGCCGCAGGAGGAGACTCTGTTACAGGTCGTGAGCAGTTGTTGAGTATTCAACAGCAGCTGCTTGAGCTCTGGGAGGGAATCGTCCAAAACGCAAATGCCCTTGAACAGATCCGGCTTTCTATTTTGGGGGACGATGCAACCGATATCCCTCTGCTTTCTACTCTACGGGTTCTCACCCTAGGGCGGGCTGAAAGTGAGCAGCCGGTGGGAATCGCCGGAGCTATTGAACAGCCTCTTGTAGCGTCAATGCAGGAAATGAACCAGGTCCTGCAGAATAGAATAACCGATAGTTTTGAATCGGCGGTAGAGCAATTTAAGGCGGGAGATTTCGGCGATCAGGAGTTTATGCTTTTTGAACCTTCCTTGCAGTTAGTTGAAATGGTGACACCTGGAATAGAATTATGGGAACAGATGCACGCGCTGCGGCGTGAGCTGGAAGTTCCTCGTAAAATCGGCCCGGCTCCTAGGGATACGCAATCAGACCGCTTGTATGTACGAGCTGTAGAATATGCCGGAGAAAGTTACAGCCAGTTGATGGAGCTTACTACCGAGCTGAATCAGCTGGAAACAGGTGGTCTGTTGGCCGAACAGGTGGAGGAAATTCGTTTAGCCCGCGGGCAGCTGCTTGAAGTTCTGAATAGTCTGGAAGCTTCAATCGAGGAAGTTCAGGAGAACTTAACTGATTTTGAGGGGTATGCACTGGAGGGCGTAAGTGTTGAGCGAGCGCTCGATGTGACCGAAACCTTGCAGAATGACTATGCCGCTGAAATTGCACGTACTAAATTGGTGGAGGGGAACTTTGTAAGACGAATCGCGGAGCTTCGATACAGCCCTGCTCAGCAGCTGCTCGGCCAAGCTGAAGAGGCGGTAGCAGATGCTGAGGATTTCACCGAAGGGGTAGAGCGGGTGATATACGAAGGGTCTGGGGAAGTTGAGGTGCGTTATCCAAACCGCAGTATAGAGCTGGTCAACTCAGCTCAAGAGGATATAGCGGCTGCCCGCAGTACGATTGAAGCCGTTCTGGCAGAGTTGAACGGGGAAAAACCGTATATTCTGGAGCAGGATCCGATTATAGGTATGCAGCAGCAGGGGCGAGAGTTTCTGACTAGAATAGATACAGTAGTCCTTCAAAGAACTCAGGTTTTAGAGAGGGCCGAGGAATTGAACCGTCAGGCCGATATTGCACTCTCTGAAGGAGACATTCGACTGCAGCAGACTCGAGCTGAAGTGGGGAACGAGCGTTTCGAACTGGCCCGGGAAAAGTTGGAACAAGCTGGAGATGCCTATTCCGAATCGTTGAGTTTTCGAGAAGACCCGGAGGTAAGGGCTATTATAGATGAGCAGATCCCAAGATTAGCCGATCAGATTCTCTTTGAACAGAACCAGGCCATAGTACGGGAAGTCCGTGGTTTAATAGACCGTGGCCGAGAGCTCTTTTTTCAAGAAAAGTTTATTGAAGCCGAACAGGTTCTTACCCGGGCGCAGTCCAGGTGGCGGCAAACTCATCCGGAGGACGATCCGGAAGTTGCATTGTGGCTGGATCGAGTTGAACGGGCCTTGGAAACTACCAGTGGAATAACTATAGAAGAAAGCGACCCGCTGTATGTAGACATGATGCAGGTTCTGAATCTGGCGAAGGAAGATTTTCAGCAAGGCAAAAGATTGTATGAACAGGGACAGCGCAGCGCTGCGATGGATGCCTTTGCCTCTGCAGAGAAGAATATTGAATATATAAAAGAGCCCTTTCCCAATAATAAGGCATCCGGTGTACTCTATCTGAGAATCTTGGAATATACTCAACCGGATGAATTCGAATCTATATTCAGCAGTCGTTTTCGGGAAGCCCGTGGAAATTTAGACAGCGCCCCGGAAGAGGCGTATCGGGAACTGCAGGTGCTGAGGGAGATCAAGCCGGATCACCCGGGGCTTGATGATGCAATTTATGAGGCGGAGATAGCCACCGGCATCAGACAACCTCCACCGGATCCGCAGAAGCTGGCACGTGCCAGGAATCTCTATAGCCAGGCTCAGGAGATAGTTGAAGAGGACGTCCGCGCCCAGTTTCCGGTGGCTATAACGTATCTGAATGAGGCTATCAAGCTTGATCCTGATTACCGGGAGGCGATAGTATTAAAGGATCGTATCCAGACCGGACAGGGCGGCCTGGTATCGGTGGTTCTGTCGAGTGTGGATCAGCAGAAACTGCGCAGGGCTGAAAACTTGTTTATCGATGGACGATATTTCGAGGCTAGTGTAATTGTGGATCAATTGTGGCAAAACCCGGAAAATCGCAGTAACCCAAAACTGTCGGAACTGCGGCGTCGTGTAGAGAGTCAACTTTAGTGTATTACCGGAGGAAGTGTGAGATTTAGTTACCGAAACAGCTTGAGGAAAATACAGCTTGCACTTCTGCTTGGTTTGATGCTAGGGCTGATGCTTTCAGCGGCAACAGCTTATACCCAACAACTCTACTGGGAGGAGCCTGAAGTGCTCATACCAGAGGGGGGGCGATTTCCAAGGGTTGATCAGAATGGTGGCACTACCGCAATTCTATGGCATGAGTTCAGCTACGATGGAGATGAACCGGACGAAATGAGTGTCTCCTTAATGGTGCGCGGCACCGATCAGGAGGAATGGGATGTACACCGACGGATACTCGGACCCTTTGATTTTGTAGGGGATGAGGTTCCCTTTGCATCGACGGCAATTGATCGGAAAGGCCGGGTGTTGATTGCAACGGCCTCTTCCGGCCGCCGGATTGAGCTGTACGAGCTGGAGGGACCAGGAGAGCAGGTACAACAGTTAACGACTTTAGGCGATGGAGGGGGCGAGGGGATCAGCGTTGCGCCCAAGTTGTTTTATAAAGAGTCGGGTGGTTTTTTGCTCTTTGCAACCCAGCCGCTTAGTGTCGAGGGCGCTGAGGGAAGTATTGGTACACCTTCACTGGGTATCAACTATTCGATAAGCGAGAATGGAAGCAGCTGGACTAACTTTCGTCCTTTAGTTGATGATGCAGATCTTTCGTATGTGTATCTTCCTTCCCATGCAAGCGATCAAAATCGGGAGTTTGTTGTATTTCAGGCCTCACCTCCTGAAAGTCGTTATTATCAGCTCTATTTAGTCTCGAGTACGGATGGGGGATCAACCTGGTCGGAGCCGCGCAGGCTTACCGATTTTACTGATGCTTTGGGCATTGATAACGCGGATGTAAATGATTTTAACAACCAGCGGCCCTATCTTGCGACTGCCCGGAACGGCCTCCATTTAGCCTGGGAGCGACAGTTTGCAACCACAACCGCCCCCCAGATTTACTATGCATTGCTAAATACTGATGGTGAGCTTATCGAGGAGGCGGAGAGAGTGAACAGCAGTAATGCGAGTTGTCGCAGTCCACAAGTGGTTGTGGATGACGAGACTCCCTATCTGCTGTGGTTTGACGATAGAAAGGGTGAGAATCGCATCTTTCTTGGATACCTCCAAGGTCGCAACTGGCAGAACGATGACCTGAGCATTATGCCGGGATCGAGCATGTACGGTGAGTTTTTCTATCGAAATGATAAAATCAACGTGGTTTGGGAAAATAAGCTTTCCGAAAATTCTCGCGTAGTTATGCTGGAGCCTGACCAGAGTGTGGAAGCCCCGAGGGTAATACCACAAAACTTTAGGGCTGAAGGGCGTTCCAACCAAGAGAATTATGCAGTTGAATGGAATATTCCCGACGATTCTTCCGGGATCTCAGGGTTTAACTACTCGATAGATAGAGAGCCGGAGGGCAGTCCCGACCGTGTTATGAAAATCCTTCGGCGGGACGATCGACGGGCTGAGGTTGAAGTAGAGAAAGACGGATGGTGGTACTTTCACGTTATAGCCCGGGATTATGCCGGGAACTGGTCGGAACCGGAGACAGTCGGTTTTTTTCATGATACCACGCCCCCTCCAGCAGTTGAGTTTGAAGAGCCGGACAGAGACGATGAGGGATATCTCAGTTCTAATACTGCTACCATAAGTTGGGAACCTCCGGAGGCTGAAGATCTACAGGGCTATACATACCGTCTGCAGTACCTTACAGGCCCCAGTTATCAAGGGGATATGAGTGAGTTCTCAATAAATGCGCCCCCCGCGGGAGTACGTACCCGCAGCCCCGAATATACTTTTTACAACCTCGATAACGGCACCTGGGCCCTAACCGTTGCCCCGGTAGATACTGTCGGTAATCGGGGACCAGCAGAAACCGTGTATTTTCAGTTGAATAAGTATATCCCGGTCACCTACATCACCCGAATTGAGGTAGCCCAGGATCAGTTGAATCGTTATGACTTACAGATTATCGGACGCGGTTTTTCGGTCGGCGGAGAGATACAGCAGGTAATGCTCGACCGTGATGGTGAACCTCCCTACGATTATGTGTATGAACAGGAGACAGGGCTTTATACGGTGAGAAATGACCGAGTAATTGACGGTCCCTCGATTGAAAACATTGATAAAGGGGAGTACCGAGTAGGATTGGTACATCCGGAGCGGGGAACCTATTTCACAAGGTATACCTTGCAGTTTGAGACTACCGGCGCTGTAAAGTTTGGTGATTTTACTTTGATTGCTGCTGAAAGGCCTGCCTTAAAGACGTTTCGGCAGATCGCTATTTACGGCAGCGAATTGCCTGTTGTGCTAATTATGATTCTACTGGCCGCTATGCTGGTATTTGCCGTATGGAAGCTGACAACTCTTGCCGGAGAAGGAGCCCACCTACGGAGTG
>JAGYOC010000194.1 GCA_018399795.1 Dehalococcoidales bacterium | reverse complement strand
GTATTGCTACTCACGGTATTCCCGCTCTCACCGGTCTGGGTTCCGGTATCTACCGTGACGTAATTGGTCGAGACGAGAACAGCACTGCTAAGGGAAGCCGCATCATCAGTTTTCAGGGAAAATTCACCTTCGCCAGGATTGCCGGCAGCATTCAGAAAAACCGGGTTCCCGCTGCCGGTCCACGGGGCGCTTACCTTCATTTGCTGATTGTAGCTGCCATTGCAGACGTAGGTTACCGAGATACCGGTCTGCGAATTGGCATTGAAATCGGAGCCCAGCGATACAGTGCCGAAGTTAACACCTGGTGTGTTAACCGTTACCTCGCCATACCAGTTCATCGTTCTGTTGTCCTGGTAGTTATCGGCAGTGCCACCGGGATTAATAGCTCTGGCGTGTATATGCCACTTAGCGTCGTCAGTTGTTGCCGTTGCCACCTTCCCTGCCTTGAAATGGAACCAGAAATCGCCGGTGGTATCTGCCAGGGTAGGCTGAACACTGTTACCCGGTATGATACTCCAGGTGGTGTTCGCACCGGGGTCGATGCTCCATGATGGCGGACCATCACCAACTGTGCAGGTGAGGATAGCGGCAGTCTGTGCACTGCCGGACGAGGGTACATCTCCCGGAGCATATATCCCATCAGCATCATAGAAGATGGTAACCTTCACCGTGCTGAGGATGGCCAGAGCACTGGCACTGTTTACTGTTACCTTTATGGCATATTCAGTCTGGGGAGAAATCGCCGTAACGCCGGTAGCATGGTCGGTCTGGTACAAGCCTACGGCACTTATGCTGGGCGGATAGACGGAGTTACCGATGGCAAAATCGCCGAACCCGGTTTCACCGCTGATTGTGGTGACAGTTGTGGTTGGTGTACCACTGACACTTGATGAGGTCCAGACACCCGTATTGTATCGTCGGACTTCAAATGCCGTCGCGATGGCTGCCACATCCAGGTCACTGCTCAGGTAATTGAATTCGGCATTGTATGAAGCAGCAAACCCGCCTCCGGAAGCCAGGGTCCAGTAACGGTTGACACTCATGGTTGGATCTATCCCTGAAGTGGCTATGTCAGGGTGGTCGCCGCCGGTTACGCTTACCGTCAAATAGCCACCGGTACCGACATTCATGGATGCGAGCGTGACCGGGGTATAGGCTGAAGCATCTCCGACAGGAAAGGTAAACGACTGGCCGCTGCCGATGATACTAAAATCCTTCCGCAAATAGCCGTTCACGTAGCTGGAGTTGCTCCCGCCGGAGATTGAACCTCCTGCGGCGATAATTAGTGTGTTTACGCCCGTGGTGATTTTACCGCTGGTCAATGTCAGAGTGCCGCTAATAGTCGGGCTGTTGTTCAACGTCACACCATTGGAATTGTTGACCGTTAGATCATAGAAATTCGTGGTCGCAGAGCCCCCAATCGCTTGCGTGTTTAAGCCTCCCAGGATAGCCGTGCCACTCCGTGCAGTGAATATTCCGTTGTTGCTCCAGTTTCCCTTTACAATCATGTTATAGTTGCTGGCGCTGACATCCAGAGTGGTTCCGGTACCGATAGTGAGGTTGCCATTAACATTCACAGCGCTACCGAGTGTTTTTATGCCGCTGCCGGAGAGGGCGAGGTTGTTGTAGGTTGTCATCCATGTGTCAGGCAGGGTCTGGTCGCCGGCCGCATTGTATTCAACTGTCCCTGTCCCTGGAGTCCATAGGCCCGTTTTATTTATTGTAACTGTGCCCGTAAGCTGTAAAGTGCCGCCATTCACCATATTGATACTACCCGTATTTATGGTCAGTGAACTAATCACCGTGAGCTGCGACCCGCTACGGAACGATATGGCGGATTTTTTATTTATAGTGAGGGCTAAGCATGTGGCATTGGCCACATCCACCGTTACTGTATCTTTGCCTACTATGGCAACCTCGTCTTCCGCGGTGGGTACAACTCCACCAACCCATGTGGTACCCTCACTCCAGTTTCCGGTTACTGCGTTGGTTATGGTTGCCGCCTGAACCGGTGTAGCCGGGAGCAGGTTAAAGCCTAGTACCAGTACCAGGGCAAGCGAAGCACTGAGAATTTTACTTCTTGTCATAGATACGGTCCAATATTCTCTGGCGACGCTTCCTTTCCTCGTATTTGGCGTCAGCCGCGGTATGTTCTTCCAGATAGCCTCTTTTCTAAATCCACCAGCACACTATCCCCATGAACTGGGCATAGTTTCACTGACTATCATAAGTATGCACCCTGTATCCCGGGGCTACAAGCCTCTTGGGTGGGTTTGGGACAGGTCTGTTCGTGTCAATCTACTAATCCAAAAGATGGTAGCTTATAGTGCTCGTTTGGTATCCAAAGAGGGGGCATGGTATTGCACCGAAGTGCCACAAGGAGCTGTATCAAGAGGGCAGTTAAGTAAAGCAAATATGAAAACCGGAGGGTTCTCATGATTTGGAAAACATTCATCGCCTGAGTGTAACGTCACAATCAAACAGAAGTTAAAGTTCTTCTCATCTTCGATATATTTGCCATCCTATGGCTGGTATGGCTCTGG
>JAGYOC010000193.1 GCA_018399795.1 Dehalococcoidales bacterium | reverse complement strand
ACTGGCCCAAATATATATGGATGTAATCGCCAAAACTCGCAGGGAGCGTGTGAAAACTCGCATCCCCCATGGTTTGAACCACTAACAAAGGGGTAAGCCCGCCCTCTATCTCGAAATTGCTCTATTATTTGAAGCAGAGCGCCATTTCCTGCTGTTTTCTTCTAGTATAGCTTATTGTATACTAGGGGGTATGAACATGCAGGAGTGGGCGGAACTGCTGGAACAGGAACTGCTTCAAGCGGTTGAAGTAAAAGATCGAGATTCCTTACATCGATACATTTCTTTACTCAGTAAAAACCTGGTAGAACAGCAGGTGTACCAAGACAATTTTACTCAGCTGCATAACGAAATGCAGAGTTTCAGTAGCACCATGGAACAAGGTTTCCAGGGCATGGAAGAACGCTTTACAGCGCAGCTAAAGCAAATGAACGAACGTTTTGCTGCACAACAGAAACTGACTGAAGAACGCTTTCACGCGCAGGACCAAAAGTTTTTTGCTCTGCAGAAGCTTATGGATGAACGCTTTACTCAGCACGATAAGCGTTTTGACGCTCTCCATCGCGTATCGGTTTTGGGCTTTTCGGGGCTGTCCTTATTAATTACAGTCTTCAGCCTTGTGCTGCTTTTATGGCGCTGAGCTCTCTGCAAAATAAAGGACGACCACAGTACGCAGGTCTTATTGATTGACCGCGTTTTTTTTGGCACACTCTTCTTATCGCATAGACACGGGAAGGACCAAGATGGAAAACGAGCAGACGGTGAAGATAGGTATTATCGGAGCAGGGGAACGCGGGGTATATACTTTAGGGGCCCGGATGGCCGAACGGGTACATCATGAGGCATTTGTAGTTACTGCCCTTGCCGACATTAACCCCCAACGCCTGCAGGAGGGAAAGCAGTTCCTTGAACAGAAATACCGCGAATCCGGATGGAACGTGGACATCAAGACCTATGAGGACTTCAACCAACTGATTAAAGATCCAGACGTGGAGCTGATAATGATCACCTCCTACACCTCGAAACATATCGAGTCTGCCCTTCCGGCACTGCGGTCGAAGAAAAGGGTGTATCTCGATAAGCCGATTGCAACCCGCATAGAAGATTCCTATAGAATTATTCAGGTAGAAAAAGAACAGCAAAATCCGCTTATCATGGGTTTTACCCGTCGCTATGAGACTGCCTGGCGTAGGGCGTATGAACTCGTGCAGTCCGGCAGCATCGGCGAGCTGCAAATGATACTGCTCAGATCAGTTATTCCTTATTCACGGTATCTGCAGCGATGGCATCGAAACCACGAACTCTCCGGAGGAGCACTAAACGACAAGGCTTCCCACCACTTTGACGTCTTTAACTGGTTTTCCCATGGACATCCAGAGATGATACAGGCAATGGGAGGTCGTTCGTCGGTATTCAAACCCGACCCAAACGCTCCGAAACGCTGCCGTGAATGTAATCGTGACTGTCCGTACAGAGTACTCCCAAGCCCTATGGTAAAGGAACGCGGTGTCTTTTATACCCTTGAAAAAGAGTACGACGACAATGAAGCCGCGCTGTTTAGCCAGCCTTCATGGCAAGATGCTCCCACCTACGATGAACGAGTGGATAACTGTGTGTACGATCCGGAATCCGATATCTTCGACCATGCACTTGTCAATGTCTCTTATGATAATGGAATTAAGGCCGCCCTATTCCTGTCAATCTTCGGTCCCGTAGCCGAAGATCAGGAGACACTGGAACTGGTAGGTTCCTCGGGCCGCATCAAACTGGTCCGAAATACTGGAATAATCGATCTTGTGAATGAATATGGAGCCCGTCATGAGCTCATCGATGCCTCCGATAAAAACCTGGACAGCTCTCACAACGGGGCGGATATTGGGCTCCTCAAAGATATTCGAGGCTTCTGCCTGGGTCATAACCCGGTAGCCCAATCGACTGACGGACACCTTTCTCTGCGGATGGTCCATGCTGTAGAGAAGGCAATTCAATCCGGCGGTGCTACCGTCGAAATGAGGGAGGTTCCCTTTGGAGACATATAAAGGTAGTCAGGTCTACTATGCCGACCTGCACAACCACTGCAATATTTCCTATGGCCACGGTTCGCTGCACGACGCTCTGCGTAACGGGCGTCAGCGCCTCGATATATGTTCGGTCACGGGTCACGCCCACTGGCCGGATATGCCGAGCCGGGATGGAAAGATCGATCACATTATCGATTTTCACGAAAAGGGCTTCAGCAAGCTCAAAAGCGGCTGGCCCGAGGTACTGCGTATTATGCAGGAACATAACTCCCCCGGCGAATACCTTGTATATCCAGGCTTTGAAATTCACTCGATGGATGCCGGAGACTATACCCTGTTATCAAAAGATTTCGATGGGGACATCATATATCCCGATTCAATCGAGCAGTTACGAGACCTGCTCATAAATCAACCGGAGCTTCGCCGCCGATACCTCCCTTTTCCACACCACATAGGATATGCCCAAGGCCGCCGCGGCATCAACTGGGATAAGTTCTGCAGCGAAGTTTTCCCCTTAGTGGAAATTTACTCTATGCACGGCTGTGCCGAAACCGACGAAAACGACCACCCCTTTTTACACACAATGGGGCCGGGTTCCGGGGTCGGCACCATGCGCTACGGACTGGGACCGGGGGATACCTGGTTTGGCGTGCTGGGCAATACCGACCACCACAGCGCTCATCCAGGCAGCTACGGCCACGGCTTCAGTGGAGTATGGGCTGAGAGCCTCGACCGCGATGCCCTGTGGGACGC
>JAGYOC010000192.1 GCA_018399795.1 Dehalococcoidales bacterium | reverse complement strand
AATTGCACAATTACCGCATTGCCCGTCATAGCAGGAGGGATGAAGGCTTTGAAGTTGCAGCTCTCTGCGAAGAAAGTCGACTAGACGGGTTGAGGTGGAGGTTTCGGCTTCAATAGCTCTTCTATTCAGGGTGAACCTGAGTTTCATGAGGGCTCCTCCAGATAACTCTGAATTGTTTCTGCGTTGAGGGGGATACGATCAAAATAGACACCGGTGGCTTGACTCAAAGCTGTTACGAAGGCTGCCGGCACTAATGATTCGGCAATTTCATTTATTCCCCCGGGAAGTCCCTTTGCGCGATTTGCAAATACAACCGAAACCGGCGGCAGCCGGAGGTTGGGGTGCTCGTGTCCCTCAATCACATAATCTTGATAGTAGCGAGGATTTACCCGCTGTTCTCCCGTAGCCCAGGCCAGCGCCTCGTAAATTCCTCCCTCTGCAATCGATACTGCATATTGGGTGTTATACACAAGTCCGCAGTCGAAGGCAGCCCACACGCCTCGTACTTCCGGCACGAGGGTCAGCGGGTCAAGTTGTACTTCTACAACCACCGCACCCCAGGAAAAACTATGAAAAGGTACACCAGTGAAACTGGAGGCATCCCAGGTGTTTCGCTTGGCGGAGAGGATATTGCGCCGTACTTCGATTGGTAATGGCTTATTAAAACGTTGTTTGCGGATATAATTGCAGCAGCGGTCAACTAAACTGGTATACACCGTAACCGGCATACCTAGCATCATTGGTCCGGAATCCGGCAAAGAGTCGGTGTCGCCGGAGGCAATTTCCACTGATTCTGTAGAGATTCCTAAAATTTCTCCGGCTCGACGTTTCCAGATGATTTTTATAGCCTCCGGTACGGTCATGGTTCCACACTCAATGATAAGCTGGTCTTTTTTATCAAGGGTAGCTTTAATACCCCAGTTTTCGTTTGTACCGGGTTTATCGGTGAATCCGTTCCCGGTAAAGCCTGTAGCTATACCGATACCACGTAGAAATCGGCGCGAAGCTTTTACGGAGTTACGACGCTTGCGGATCTGTTCGTAGGCTGAATGTTTGCGGTAAAAGTCCGACTGTTCAACAACTGTGTCTACGAGTTTTTCTAAGGGCATATTTTGAATGTGCGCACCGGTTATGATGTGTTTTTCCTTGGTATGGTTCTTTTTCCAGTCACCGGGGTTAAGGTGAGAAAATTCCGCCAAACGGGAGAAATGGACCTCCGTAGCGAATAAACTCTGAGATACCCCTAATCCTCGGTAGATATTCATTGGCGGTGCGGATGTCCGAACTGCTTCTGCGGTAATTGAGACATTCGGCACCTGGTAATAACTGCCTGAAGTAATAACCGCCCGCTGCAGCAGCTCTTTTGTAAAAAGTGGATATGCTCCTACATCAAAGCGCATATGGGTATCGTGGGCTATTATCTTACCGGCTTCATTCAGAATTGAGGTGCTTTTTACATGTACCGGCGCCTTGCGGGTAGTAAACTCCTCAGCTTCCTTGGGGGACAAGAGCAGTCGGGCTGTCTTTCCGGTATTTTGACATACTAGCGCGGCCATTGCGGATAGGACAGAGGGAAATACCACTTTTTCTCCGTACGCAGGGCTGGGATTGGTCTGCACAACTTTTATCTTGCTATCGTCAATACCAAGTACTTCTGCAACCGTAGAGCGCACATGAAAAGGCCAGTGAGTTGGCGTATAAACTATAAACCGGTCGTCCTGCTGTTCGACATATGCACCACTGGGGGCTCTACTCACATGACTTTCAATAGTGGTGCGGTATTCGGCTTCCACTATCTGGGTCGTTTCTTCAAACTCCTTTGCAGGATTACCCCGGGACAAACGAACAGTATCGACGGTTTGATCTTTGGAGGCTGGCTCAAAAGCAAGCAGAGAAAAATCAGTTTCATAGGATATTTTTAACCTTCGCTCGGCTAAGGCAAGCGACTCCGGGTCTTCGGCCGCGATAAGCAGAATCGGCTCGCCCTCATAGGCGATATTCCCGTTACTGAGCAGGGGCATCTCCTCCTCTACTACCGCAACCCGGTTGTTTCCCTCAATATCATTAGCTTCAAAGATGAGGATATCCGCTGGTAAGTCGGTACTTTCTATTGAAGAGACCCTTCCCCGTGGAATATCTGAACGTACAATCTTCAGATGCAGCATCCCGCGGCTAGTAAACTCATCTATAAAGCGCTGGCTATTTAGCACACGTGCTCCTTCGATAATATTGAGTTCCAATTGAGATTACCGCCTCAATTATGCGTTCTACCTCCATATCAGATAAGTCGGGGTAGATAGGAACACTGAAAGCGGTGCGATACACACGCATGGAAACCGGAAAATCTTCAGGGGAAAAACCGTATCGCTTGGCGTAGTAGCTCATTATATGCAGGGGTATATAATGCACGGAAGTTCCGATACCTTTACTTTCAAGCAGTTCAATATACTTGTCACGATCAATGGTAAGCTTTTCCGGACGAATTCTCAAGACGAATAAATGCCACGCGTGTTGTTCCGGTGCTGATGGCAACTGAAGAAAATCATACTCAGCCCAGGCTTCTAAATAGCGTTTTGCAATACTGCGTCTTTTTTCTAAAAACTCATAGGCCCGTTTTAGCTGTACCCGTCCGATGGCAGCTGCAACGTCCGGCAGATTGTACTTGTAACCGGCTGCTACCACATCGTATTTCCAGGAAGTACTACGGTCGGTGTAGCGTTTCCACACTTCCCGGTCGATACCGTGCAGGCGCATTACTTTGATACGCTCGGCGAACTCTGAATTTGATGTTGTAATCATACCGCCTTCTCCGGTGGTGATGGTTTTTGTGGCATAGAAAGAAAACACCCCAACATCACCCAGGCAGCCTAAAAATGAATCTCCATAACGCACAGGGAGGGCGTGGGCAGCATCTTCTACCAGAGCAATTGAGTTCTCATGGGCAATCTTTAGCAGAGCATCCATATCGCTGGGATGGCCGCCCATGTGTACCGGGAGCAACGCCACCACCTCAGAATTCGCAGCGGCAGCTGCGGTCTGGGGAATGTCGATAGTTAGACTTGCTTCATCGATATCAACGAACAAGGGATCAGCCTGCAGATAGCGAATAACCTCTGCGGTTGCGGTAAAGGTGTAGGGAGTGGTAATTACCTTATCCCCTGCTTTCACGCCAACCGCTTCAAGGGCCAGATGCAAACCGGCGGTAGCGGAGTTTACCGCTAGGGCGTGGTGAGCGCCGGTCAGTTCGGCGAACTCCTGTTCGAAAGCCTGGGCTTGTCCAGCGGTTGTCAGCCAGCCGCTGCGCAGTACCTGTAGTACCGCCTGCTCTTCTTCTCGGCCGATGGAGGGGCGGGCAAAGGGGATAAACTTTGGGGTATTAGTAGATGGGTTCATCTTGAGCCTTACGAATAGTGGGAAGGTAGCGCTGGAGCGTCTCTCTTAACAGCAGTCGATTCCTATAGTCTCCAGCTGTATCAGGATGAAAGAAACAAATTGAGTGAAGTTCCTCTAATACTGAATCAATAGACTCTGTAAACCGGGGGAGTCTTTCCAATTTATTGATACCAGCATGTTCTGTGTTCTGCAAATGTTCTCCCTCGGACCATAGCCGTTCATTTACCTTTTCTCCAGGGCGTAAACCGATATAGCGGATTGGAATTTCAACCTCCGGGGTAAAGCCGTAAAAGCGGATCATCTGTTCGGCTAAATCCCGTATCAGTAATGGTTCTCCCATATCCAGAATATAGACATTGCCGCCTTCTACCACCCCTCCGGCTTTCAGTACCAATGAGGAAGCCTCAGGAATGGTCATAAAGAATCGG
>JAGYOC010000191.1 GCA_018399795.1 Dehalococcoidales bacterium | reverse complement strand
GGGAAACAGTACGGATAGCAGACCGATGCGCTGCAGGATAATCAGAGCACGAACCTCGGGCGAGGAGAAACTGGTGGCAAGAGATGGGGCCAGTCTTCTCAGGCGCTTTAATTGCAGGTAATGAAAACTTGCTCCAAGTATTCTCTCTTGTGCATGGTGCTGGTTTACCACTTCGATAAAGCGTTTGGCCAAAAGAGGAGACGTTCCCTTCAGGTCAAGGTTGAACCGCATCTGCGGAAGTGCCTCTAAAGTATCAGAGAGGGTGGGGATAGTAATTCCCTGGCCTCGAAATGGATGGCTTCCATCGTCTGGGCGGGTAAATCCATAGCCCGCATCTAAGCCCTGTAATTCCTTTAGGGTGTATTCAGCTATTTCGCCGCGCCCGTCGGTCATGCGGTCTACTGTGCTGTCGTGCCAAAGTACACATTTCTCATCGGCAGTAAGATGGACATCCGACTCTATACAATCTACTCCCAGTCGGGCGGAGGACATAAAGGCGGGAAGGGTGTTCTCAGGGTAATGTGCAGAGTCACCCCGGTGGGCACAGACAAGCGGAAAAGGCGTAAGAAAAGGATGAGTTTTATTTTTTCTGTATGACATTTCTCTTTTCCCTAAAATGGAATGGTGATAGCCTATACAAAGCCTATACTTCAGGGTTTGGAAGGTCAAGATGAAAGAAATTCACAGGCTTAGCCGGATTGTGCTGCCCCTGGCAGTAATTTTTGCCTCCTTTTCGGCAATTTTTATTCGCTGGTCCAATGCCCCGGCTCTGATTATTGCCTTTTACCGAATGCTCATTGCTTTTTTGCTGGTCCTGCCCTACAGCCTCGCAAAGCCGGAGCAGGTGAATCGCCGCGATCTGCTGCTCTCAGTAGTAAGCGGGGTGTTTCTCGGCATCCACTTTGCCACCTGGATCTCTTCGCTGCATTATACCAGTGTTGCCAGTTCAGTACTGTTGGTGAATACCCACCCGGTGATGGTGTTTTTGATAAGCCGGTTTATTTTGCGGGAGGGGGGCTCGCGGCGGGAGTTCCTGTTTGTACTTGTAACGGTTCTCGGCAGTTCAGTCCTCTCCTGGGGAGATCTAGGGCGCGGAAGTAACGTGATGTTGGGCGATCTACTGGCGGTGCTGGGTGCTTTGTCGGTGGGAGTGTACATGGTACTTGGACGGATAGTCCGCCGCAGGGTGACTGCGGCCAAATACACCTTTCTTGTCTACGGCACCAGCGGGGTAACCCTTTTGTTGATAAATATTATTGCCGATACCCGCTTCTATCCTTATCCTCCCCGTGAGTTCCTGCTGTTTTTTGCCCTAGCCTTTGTCTGTACCATTCTCGGTCACAGTATCTACAGTTGGGCCTTAAAATATGTCCCCTCGACCTTCCTGTCGGTTACGGTACTGATAGAACCGGTAGCTGCCGGTATAATGGCTTATTTTTTCTTTGGAGAGGTTCCTTCTGTTCTCAACGGGATAGGGGCGGGTATCATTTTATACGGCATATACGGGTATTCCCGTGCGAGTTCTCTTCGCCAAACTCCTGTCCCTCCGGGAAATATGGCGGAAAAATAAGGAATGCTTTTTCTTGACAATAACTATCCGGCTATTTAGACTGAAGTAATGCAAC
>JAGYOC010000190.1 GCA_018399795.1 Dehalococcoidales bacterium | reverse complement strand
TGGTGCGGGGCTGGTTATCGGCACAATCCCGACCATTATCATTTATTCGATTATCAGCAAGCAGGTCCAGAACAGTCTAACCACCGCCGGTGCGGTGAAGGGCTGACATGCTGGAGGGCGGCGCAGCAGAACTACGGCCGCCCTACAGCAAAAAACTTCACATCCGTTGAGTAAAACTTTCGGTCCTTACACTTTAAATTTGCAAGTTGTATTTGAAAAATCAACAATAATTCTTATAAGTATCGTTGATTTCTACCTACTCAATGCCCGGCTGTCATTATGTAATATCCTCCATAATACTGATACCTTCCATCTCGGCTCCCGCTATCGGCGGCAACTCTTATTTAGTGGGTTTTTTCATATTCAATACCGGCAAATAAAAGAGCGGCCAGGCCGTAGGACCAGTCGTTTGTCCTCTGTAGTTTATGCTGCAGCTTATACCCCAGCTCCGGCAGGAGGGGGAGGGCAATGGTGGGTCCGCTGATGTGGTTCATGCTGAGCATACCTCCGTGTATATCCAGGTCCTTTATCAAAGAGCGGAAAGCTTTTTGGCCCTGGTCCAGAAAAGAAGAGGGAAGAGAGCCCTGCCGGACACCACGCATCAGTCCCGAGGCAATCAGGGCAGTGGCACTGCTCTCTTTCGGAGTTTGTCCCGGACGATTGAGCAGGGTTTCGAAATACCCGTCTTCTCTCTGGTAGGGAATTACGGCCCTGCTGACTTCGTTAAGGATGCTGATGCATTCCTCTTTTGCAGGCCCCCTGGGCAGATTGTCGGCCAGCATGGGTATGGCCCCTATAACCCAACCGTTACCCCGTCCCCAGTAGAGCTTCTCCGGGTACTGACGGCCGCTTTTAGTCCAGTAACAGTGAACGAACAGTTTGTCCTCCGGATCCTGCAGGTAGCTCCTGAAGAAAGCCGGCTGGCTCTTTGCAAAATCCATCAGCCATGCATCCTTCTGCTCCTTTGCATAGAGGCTGGTGAAGACCCCGTACATCATTATTGAGTCAACCCAGATGCTTTTTGGGTAGAGCCGCCCCTCAAGGGAATGGCCCAAATGGTTGGGCATATTATGGAGGATCTTTTTTGCATTCCGGATGTAGTCGATTCCTCTGGCAGTGGTTTCCTCATAACCCGCCCCCGGAAATTTTTTCTGGAGATAGTACACCGCCAGGATCGGTGCCAGGGTATCGGATTGATCGATACGGCATCCCTTTGCGATGTGGTGATCAACGTACCCGCGTATATAAGCGGTATA
>JAGYOC010000189.1 GCA_018399795.1 Dehalococcoidales bacterium | reverse complement strand
AACCGGGTATAATAGAAATGGGTAGCGCGGAACGCACGATCCTCCGGCATGGCTACAGTTTTGAGAAGGCATGCTGATTCTGCGGGTAAAGTGGCGGTTTCAAGGCTGTGCTGTACAAGTTTTCCCTCAAAGGTATAGAGATCAAGCTGCAGACTTCCCGACAGAGCCTCAAAGCTGTCATTGATACCATGTACTTCGATATTATCCGTGTTGGAGATCAGGGCTATATGTCGGGGTGCGTAAAAGCGTTTGGCACTGTAGTGGAGGGGTTTCCAAGCCCCCCCGTATTCGAGGGAAGACCATGATGCTACCGGCCAATTATCATTCAATTGCCAGTACAGCGTACCCATGCAAATCGGACGGCGGCTGCGCCAATACTCGACAGCGGTTTGTATGGCCATAGCCTGCTGTACACGGCTAAGGTAGATAATCTCCTCAAAACTGTGGGGAAAGCGGAAATAGCGGGAGATGGTGGATATAATGATGCTGTTGCCGCGATCGTTTTTCTGGTGGTGCTCCATGGCGGGGGAGGTGATGTTGAGCTGCTCCGGCGGAGTGAAGTTCTTGATGCTTTCGACGGAGGGAAAGGACTGAAAGCCAAACTCCGAGCAGAAGCGGGGGGTAACCTCGTAATAGGCCTCGAAGGGTTTTCCCTCATGCCACACGCTCCAATAATGCATGTCCCCCTTGGAATCGTCGTGCCAGCAGTCGGAGTAATCCCCTTCGCCGGCGGAGGGGGAGGAGGACCACCACTTACGTTGTGGGTCTATCTTGCGTACGGCCTGGCCCAGAACTCCTTCGTTGAGACGGTCGTAATCTATAATATAGCGGTCGCGGTTTTTTCGGGACTCTTCAAACCAGGTAAGTGCGCCGATATCCTCATTGTTGCCGCACCACAATACCAGGGAAGGGTGGTTTTTAAGCCGCTTTATCTGATACTCCGCCTCCTTCTGTACATTCTCCAGAAATTCTGTGTTGGAGGGGTACAAAGCACAGGCGAACATAAAATCCTGCCATACCAGAAGCCCCTTGCGGTCACAAATGTCATAAAAAAAGTCGTATTCGTACTGACCGCCTCCCCATACTCTAATCATATTCATATTGGCCTGCCGGGCCGATTCGAGCAGCTGCTCGTAGTGTTCGGGGCTGTGACGGGCGGGCAGCGCATCCGGCGGGATCCAGTTGGCGCCCTTTGCAAAAATATTCCTGCCGTTGATTCGAAAGACCATACCTATACCGTATTCATCCGGTTCGGTCAGCACCTCAACAGTTCGAAATCCTATATTCTGTTTGGCTGTATCGTTCGAGGTGATCACACTCAGTTCGTACAGTGGCTGCTGCCCGTAACCGGCCGGCCACCAGAGCTGTGGATCTTTCACTTCAAGCTTACTGATCACCTGCTGCAGGCCCGGGCGGAGTTCCACCTGCTGTTCAGAGACCGCTCCGGCACACTCAACATGAATGTGTGTGTAGCCGGCTTCGCGGGAAAAAATTTCTGTACACACTTTTAAGTGCCACACAGATTCTTCGGGGTCCGCGTATACGGCATTATGATGCACAGCTTCTATGCGCTCGAGCGGGGTTGCG
>JAGYOC010000188.1 GCA_018399795.1 Dehalococcoidales bacterium | reverse complement strand
TCGCAGCAGCAGGGATATCCCTCCATCTGGTTGACGGTGGCAAGATAGGTTACGCTGCAGTCGGGGCAGACGGCGACATCCGATAAGTAGTCTATATCGGTATCGATCAGGCCCAGCTGGTTGAATGAGACGCCATCATCCAGGCTAACCGAGAAGGCCGACTCGTCACACCAGCCTCCCCACATCCTGCCTTCGTCGCCTTCCCATTCGAAGAAATCAATCCCTTCGGTAAGGACCCACCACAGGGCGCTCCATAATATATCCAGTGAGCCGCTGGTGGTGGCGAAGGCCTTCTCTCCGTCGGGGCTGTACTGTACTACCGCCATGTACGGGCCTGACGGATCCTTGCAGGCCTCTTCCCACTCCGGGCAGCAGTCGTCGAGCTCAACCGTGTGGTAGACAGCCACGCCCTCGCAGCATTCGAACCTCTCGGGCCCCCATTCCTCTGATAGTGTGTTGTCCCAGTCGAGGCGGGTGCCGACCATGGCCTTGCAGGTATCGGCATCGCCATGGACGTCGATGCTGGACAGTATCGGGTCTCCGGAGGGCCCGCATCGCATTGAGAGAGAGCCGTCCTCACAGATGAAGACGAATCCGCCTACGAGCTCGGTTACCGTATTGAAGGCATCGACGTATAGATATACATTGCGTGCGCCCGGGTCGGTGCCGTCGTAGTCGTCGGGTAGCGCCATGCCCATGCTCTTTATGCCGGGCAGTGTCTGGAGCTCATCGCCTTCGCTGGTTATCTGGACGGCATCGGAGAATCCTGCCTCGCCGTTCCATGAGCCGCCGCTTTCCCAGATGCCAGACTGCAGGTATGGCAGGGGTGTCATTTCACCCGTCGGGAAGCCGTTGCTCATACAGAGTATGCTGTCGTCCATATCGAAGTTCGGGGAGAACTCGACATCGACGACGGCAACGCTGTAGATGGTGGGGTCGTCCCCGTTCTCATCGCTGTCATTCCAACCGGCGTAGAAGGCGGTATCCTCCCAGCTTCCGGTTAGCCATGTGCCCGCCTCGAGACGGTATACCGAGCCCCAGAGGATGTCATCATGCCCCGCATCGGTGGCGATGCCGGCCACGGCTATGTTATGAATGTCGTCCACCTCGGGGGAGACGGCGATATCGTATATAAGGGCCATATAGCTGTCTTCGGCGGAGTCCTCCAGGTCGCCGGAGAAGCTGAACTCATCACCGCCGTCGTTAGAAGCCACCACGGCAGGGCGGAAAATGTGCGGCAAACCCAGATCCATGTAGAGATTGGGGTCGACTATCAGGCCGCCTATTGCCAGCCAGTCTTCGTCGTCCGGTGCCACGGCGATGCCGCCGTAGGATAGCATGAAGAACGGGCCGGGCAGGTTGATAGCATCCTGGACGGTCGAGGTTATATCTTCCCAGGTTACCCCGCCATCGGTGGATTTCCATACCCTGGGCTGGGTGAAGATGGCCAGCCCGTTATCCAGTATGTCATCTATGTTCTCGACCGTTCCACCGAAGCAAATACTGAAAGGATCTCCTCCTTCCTCTTGCCCTGATACGCATAGCTTCGTGGTCCAGTCATTGACGCACAGGGAGCCTCCCTGATCAATTCCGAAGGTATAGCTGTCGTCGAACATACCCATCTCATCATAGAGCATGCCGCTGAACTCGAGGAGGTCATTGTCATCGCCGGGATCCGGGTCGCCGGTAATCGTTCCTGTCATAGAGGCGACAAAATCATAGATCAGGAAGAGGGTAAAATCGCCGTTCAGGTAACAGGCGTCACCCTCGAGCCACCCCTCTATCTCGGCAACCTTATCGGATATCCTGGTTACCGTCGCCTCACCATCCAGGATGGTAAAGCCTCCGCTCAAGCCGTGTATGCTGCCATCGGATTCAGGGTGCTCCACGTCGAGCGAAGTTATTGCGCCGGTGGCATAGATGGTCTCGCCGTCGGGGCCCACGGCATAGTCAAATATGTCGGTGCCCGGGGCGATAACATTATCCTCCCAGCTCGGTGTGCTGACCTGGCCCCACTCCATCTCGTCGGCCCGGGCTTCATCTGCCGGTATTATGGCAGCGCCCAGCGAGAAGACGAGGCCGATGGCCAGGCCCACGCCTAAAATTTTACTCAATAAGTTGTTTTTCATTCGACCTCTTATTTGTCCTCCTTTGGGTTACGCCTTTACATAAGTAGCAATGGCGTTTTCAATAAGGCGATTGATAACATTGTTCTGTGTTCTACCTTGTCGGGTAATTCCCCTTTGCGATGGAAACATCACGCCGGGCTAAGACCATAGGCACACCTCCCGGAATGATAATATGTACGATGGGGTTAACACTTTCAGGCTATTATACCACACGTTGTCAAGATAATTGACTGCCCGGTAGGGGCATTTTGAACCTCAACTATTTCAATATGCTTGATGGCTTTCCGATTGGTTTTAACAGAACAAATGGATAATTGGTTCACGTTATGATAGGCTATTCATAACCATCTAAGGAGATTCCCATGGATTGTCCTGTAAAAAAGACTTGGAAGCCCACAGTTGCCGGTATTTTGGATATAGTTATGGGTAGTCTTATCCTGATTATATTGTCTATATTTGCCATTAGCCCATTGATTATTGCGCCAGTCCGGGAAGGGGTATTCCCTTTAAATTTGTCTTTGTCCTATATAATTGTGCCCGCTATAATCATTGCCTCGCTAGCTATTATCGGCGGTATATCTGCTATACAAAGAAGGAAGTGGAGGTGGGCACTTGCTGGTTCAATTGCTGCCGCTATCAGCCCGATACCCCTAGGCATAGCTGCTATTATATTACTGGTGTTATCAAAGAAAGAGTTTAAGTAATTCTGGGCAAACAAAAAGCCTTGGGGGAGAATTATTACCCGGGCGTTACCGCTAATTAGATGCCTTTAGAACCCGAACAGCCCTGGATACTCAACTCTCTAAGGTATCGCTCCAACTGCCGGGAAAGACAGGTATCGGATCGGTGAATATCCCGACGATATCATACCCACGCAAGCCTGATGTTCAAACAGGGATCACCTCCTAAGACAGTACAAGAGCGCCTCGGGTATGCAAGCATACAAGTAACGCTTGACAACTACAGTAACGTGGTTCCAGCCTTCACAAAGCAGATGCAGAGCGCTTTGACGAGGCTTTAATGGTTAATTATAATAAGCGTGAAGATGAAGCTGTTGAAAACCATTATCGGCAAATTATTAGCAATGTGGGATTATGTTTAGTAGGCTAAGTCTTCAAAAGCTTTATTTCTAGATTCAGAATCAGCAAATGCGCCTATAGCTCAGTGGATAGAGCATCGGTCTTCGGAACCGAGGGTCGTGGGTTCGAATCCCTCTAGGCGCGCTTCTAGCCCATTATCTTTTGCCAACATTTTGCCAACATCTTCACTCATCCAGGGTTCAAGTAGTCTGTCAAATTTATCTGCTGCTGTCTTACCTGTTCCAGGCAACAGGTGACTATAGATATTAAGTGTAATACTAAGTTCTACTATAACATCAAATCCACTTGCTGCACATTACATCGGAAGGTGTGACATAAGTATAAGAATCCTTACAATAGTATAAAAATTGAACTATAAGAATGGCTTACTGAAAGGCTATTTGTTGCCCTATATCCCGCTAAGATAATATTGTATTCAGCTTTTGTAGCACTTCTAAAATAATCTCACTTGGCAGGGTACATATCAGCTCTGCATTTCGAGTGCGCCAATCCAAGCTCTTGACCTGGTCGGATAGGATTGCTCCCGACACAGGTAGCTCCGGAGGAATAAGGACCTCAAATGGATAGCCTTTGACCTGGTTGGTAATAGGGCAAAGAATAGCCAGTCCTACTTTGTTATTATAGTTTTGAGGAGAAAGTATTACAGCGGGACGTCTTCCTGATTGTTCATGACCTGCTTGTGGATTCAAAGAAATCCACACAACATCTCCACGTCGAGGAATATAATTATCTGATCTTACCAAGTTTCATTTCCCTCGGCTGGTCCAGTATCAAACTCGTTGTGGACATTATCCTTCGTGACCTTCGCCAGTAGCTCTTTAAGATTCATCTTGGGTTTGGCTAGTGGAGTAACCACTAACTTTCCGTTTGTTAGTGACACCTCGACCGAAGTTTCTCTTTGGAGACCCACCTCGTCAGCGAAAGATTTTGGTATACGCAGGGCAAGGCTGTTGCCCCACTTCTGAACGCGAGCTCTCATATTGAATTGAACCTCCAAATAATGTATCTACAAAGAAGATACTATTTTTTAAGGGATATGTCAAATCGGTTCCTAAAAATTGGTCTCTAACATAAATGAGATGCTTAACATAAAACTAGTAAAATTGCCAACATTTTGCCAACATATTTGTTATCACGGAATGTAACGAGAAATACTGCTAGGCACAAATTGAACTTTTATGAAAAACCAGATAGAACGATATGCTATCTAATGTAACCGTTTGGCATGTCTATTCTTCTTCTTCGGAACCGAGGGTCGTGGGTTCGAATCCCTCTAGGCGCGCCACAATTTGAAACTAAACGAGTCCTCGTTTTAGAAATTTCTACTTTGGGTATTATAGCTTTAGCTGATAAATAGTTAATCAGATTGCTGGAGCTCAGAGGAAAGACGAACAGCCGGAGCTGTTTGACTGATGATTTTCGCTTAAGTGATTTAGTGGAGTCTATAGACTCAGAATTAAAATCGGGCGATAC
>JAGYOC010000187.1 GCA_018399795.1 Dehalococcoidales bacterium | reverse complement strand
CAGCAAGAAATCCCTGATGAAGAAGCCGCAGCCGAAAGGCCTTATGTATCCGCCTCTACCCGGTCTCAGTCCTGCTACCATTCTATGTCCTCCTCAACCATCTCCAGAAGGCATCCATCATAACCGCCAGGGTTATAGCAAGCAACAGCTCCTGGATGAGCCAGCTTATTTCGCCTGGAGTAACCTTCTGGTCCTCCAGGACTTGTATCATTGGCGGAATAAAACCTGTTGACACTACTTCTTCTCCACCAATGTGTGGAAGTAACCATCATCCCCTATCCAACTTTTAATAAACGCTGCCTTGCCTATCGATTTAATCATCTTTGGAGCTGCTTTTAACATTATTTCGTCATCAGACACTATTTCAGCATAATCTCCCTTCCCTACCTCATCAAGCCTCATGGAGACCCTGTTTAGCCTTTCTGAAACCTTTTCTGCTTTGCTAACAGTTATTTTGATAGTAGCAGTTGGCAAATTCTCTAATCCCATTCTATCTCCATGGACTTCCGCTGCCTCTGGGCGGCAGATCCTCAGTACCGTATTTCAGTGAGTGGGTCAATTTTCTCTCCTCCTCTGTCTTTGACCGATACCTCAACTGCTTCCAGTTATCCCACTTCTCCGACAGCTCTTTCCCGGTAAGGGGCCTGCCCATTGCCTTCTCCAGTTCGTACATATGTTTGCAGAACGTTATATCCTTCCTGGCTTCCACCGGGAAGATGGGTTCCCGTGGCGAGCCATGTGTAGGCTTGTACCCTGGTGGGGGTGTACCATAGCCCAGCATCTTCGGTTTTTCCGGGGCTTCCAGTGCCCTGTCCGCCACCCTCATCATCGTGAAAGCTACCATGAAGATGAACATAGAGTTAAATATGTTATTTATGTCCATATTCGCGGCTTGGTTTTGAGTACTCATTACCATCTCACATCCCTCAATTGCTCATCGAATGTACCCTGCGCGGTTAATGCCACCACCCGTCCCGCCACCTCGGTCATGGCCCGGCTGTGGGCCTCTTCCAGATCCTCGGCGCCGCTGGTGTGGTGGGCCAGTTCGTGGATAACGGTATCCACTGTCGTGCCACCTCGACTTAACTGGTCGGCAGAGATGAATATCTCCTGGGTGGTCCTGCTGTACATGCCGGCGGTCCTCACTCTATCTGAAGCCGGCGGGATGATAGCGGCGTGAATCCCTCCTACCGCAGGACGGAAGCACGCTGCTATTGCCCTGGCCAGTTTCAGGTGGGCGAGCTGCTCCCGGGTCAGTCGGTGTTCCGGGATAGTCTCCACCCCTGCCAGTCTTTCCTGGGAGTCTCTCACCAGGTCGACATCGGTGGGAAGGGCCTCACCCGGGGTTGCCTCCCCCGCGCTTACCGGCTCGTATCCCAAGTGCCGCACCATGTTGTCCCAGCGGGATGAGGTGCGGATGACGGC
>JAGYOC010000186.1 GCA_018399795.1 Dehalococcoidales bacterium | reverse complement strand
TACCAGCATCTCCAATAATGAAGCTCCTTTATCAATTGTCCCTCTTACCTGAAACAGTATCTGGTTGATAGGTCCTGGCCGATAACTCAGGGTTTCTAATAGTATCACCTATTATATGGCTTTATTTTTATCCCTCCTAACTATCATTGTAGTTGTCTGCTATTGAAGGTTGGGAGAGTATGGTGCGCCATCCTTTCAACATTTATTCCCCTTAGAGGCTTGACAGCGGCATTTCAGTATGCTTTAATAAAATCCACTGGATTATTTTAAAGCATACTTTATTTTAAGGAGGGAAGCGTGAAATTTAAAAAGAAAGTGGCATTAATATTCGGGTTATGCTCTGCACTGGCGGCGTCAATATTCTCTACTCCAGCTATAGCAGCAGATTCATATCCTTTATCACCTGCGGATTCTGAGGTGGTAAGTGCGCTAGGTTATCTCAGAGTTGAACAAAACACCGATGGTTCTATCGGCAGCTTTGTGGACTCAGCGTGGGTAACCATGGCAATCGCTGCTGTTGGTGAAGACCCCCACGACTGGCAGACGGATGGCAATTCTATAGTAGACTATCTGGCAGCCAGTTCCGGAAGTGCAAGCTCCTCCACTGACTATTCGCGTATGATACTGGCTACAGTAGCTGCAGGTGAAGATCCATCTGTTTTTGGAGGCATGGATTTTATTTCCTTACTGGAAGGCACTCATGATGGTAGCCAGATGGGTGACGAAAGCTTAATAAATGATGATGCCTTCGGTATTATGGCGCTGATTTCTTCAGGACAGGGTACAGGTTCGTCGATCATAAATGACTCCGTTGATTACATTCTGAGCAATCAGAACCCAGATGGAGGTTGGGGGTTCAGTGTAGGTGGTGATAGCGATGTTGATATGACAGCGGCCTGCATCATGGCTCTTATTGCTGCTGGTGAATCGGAAAGCTCATCAGCAATGATCAATGCTTTGAGTTATATTGATTCTACCCAAGCTGAGAATGGGGGCTTTTTATCCTGGGGTACCACTAACGCAGATACCGACTCATGGGGAATCAGTTCTATTGAAGCTGTGGGAGAAGATCCTAATGGCAGCGAGTGGACCAGTGGAAGCGGTAATAGCCCCGTTGATGACCTTTTAACTCATCAGCAGACGAGTGGCGCCTTTTATTTTCAGGATGGTGCCCCCGGTGCGTGGCCGGTGCAGACAACGGCCAAGGCGATAATTGCATTACTGGGAAAATATTACCCTGTAGTATCTGTTGAGACTGAAGGCGAGACCGTTGATGTAAGGATTGAGGGACAAAGTACGACTATATGGAGCGGCACTGTCACTGTAGATGAATCGGATATAACCACCACTAACAGTGGGCAGGCCTATCACCTGGCGAACCCCACTGCACTCGGTGCTTTGGATGAGGCATCTAAAGCCGGTGATTTTTCTTATGAGACCAGCGACGAATATGGCTCTCTATTCATAACCTCGATAGCGGGAGAGGCTGGCTCTGCTACCAGTGCCTGGTTATACCGGGTGGATTCAGTTAGTGCTACGGTAGGTGCGGCTGACTTTGTTATTAATGGGACAACAACCCCTGATCCACCACATCAAGAAATCCTCTTCTACTACGTCGGCGATAGCAACTGGGGGGCACAACCGTTAAAGATAGAAGTGGATAACACAGAACCGGGGACCGGAGAGCACTTCACCATGACAGTAAGCGAGTATAGTGACGATACTGGTGCTTGGGTGAATTCCGAGGGGGCTACGGTATATGCCGACCAGAGTTATACCACTGGCTCGGATGGCACGGTAGATGTAACTGTTGATACCGATATTACCTTGGAGGCCTATGCGGAAAAGGATAGTTATATCCGTAGTAACCGAGTGAGCGTAACTGTGGGTACCGGAAGCAGTTCTACCGGCCAGTTGGGTCTTGAGGCGGAAATAATGCCTGCACTTAGCCTGAATATCGACCCCAGCAGCATCGACTTTGGTACTCTTGGACCAAGAGATTTTAGTCTACCGCAGACTGTTACAGCGACCAACACCGGCGCTTGGCAGATCCTCGTCACATGTACGATTTCCGACGAAGCTAACGGTCTGTATATCGACGGTATTACGCTTGATGAAGTTCCCTGGGACGAGTTCAGTGACACTATTGGCCGTGGTGGGTCCCGAAATTATGAATGTACCCTTACTGTACCGGAGTATTATTCCGGCGTAGGGGAGCAAACCGGTACTATTGTCTTCTGGGCTGAAGATGGTTCCTGATATTAGGTATTCTACGAACGAGGGTTAGGCACGGGGAAGGGTAAGCTCGCTTACCCTTCCCCGTGGTCCGATTAAGGGGTCTATATATTGTTTTTTCGAGCTGTTTTTATCGTAATTGTATCATTCTTTTCCTGTTCAGCTATGGTTCTTTGCACCAGCCCAGTTCAAGCAGCGGGAATAGGGGTAGCCCCTCACAAACTGGAGGTGGAGATTCTCCCCCCGGGTTCCGTAAGTAGCTCTATCAACGTCATCAACGACTCTGAAGAGGAGTTAATATACAGAGCATATATTGAGAAAGAAGACCTGAGTGAATGGTTTAGCATCAGCCCGCAGGAGTTTACTCTGGGGCCTGGCCAATACCAGCAGGTTAAGCTAGATATCTCACCGGACGGAAAGGCGTCTGGTGAGTATAAGACCGATGTCTGTATAGTGGGACTGGTTCATAACTCCGAGCTTAGAATAGGTTGTGGAGTAAAGGTACCTGTCATTATTCACGTGCTACCCGCCGGCCTACCGGGCAGAATAGCCGATGCCCTCCCCGGCAACCTTTCGTTTGTATCGCTATTGGTAATTATCGGTTTTATCGCTGCTCCCAGCGCGGTAGTACTCTACTATAAGAGGAGACGCAAGGAAATTGAAGCTTAGGCGTAATTGCCGGTATAGTCGGTCTGATTGCCGGTGTGGTCCACTGGCAGAAGCGGGAGCGGTTTTACTATTGAAAGGATATGATGCGCAGCTTGATAATTAGTTCTCCCATTATTGGGCTTGCCGCGGTATTCCTCGCTGGCGGCTGCCTGGCGGATTTTTCACTCTCCGGCTGCCAGGCAGGCCAGG
>JAGYOC010000185.1 GCA_018399795.1 Dehalococcoidales bacterium | reverse complement strand
ACCCCGGTGCTCCCGGGCTCTGTAGTTTGCCGGGCCGTCTCCCCCGGTGCCGCATCGGTATCTGAACCGGCATCGCCCTCTGAATCAGCTAGCTGAGGACTTTCTGCTTTCGGCAGGGTTCCCAACAGCACCGCTGCAGCGATAAGCCCTCCTCCCAACACATAGAGCGGTTCCCGCCACGAGAAAAGCTCTATCAAAACACCTATTAGTGCTAAGCCGATAATGCCGGCCAGAGCCCAGGAGTACTCTACAATTCCAAGGTAGCGGGAGCGCTTCTCATAGGGTAGTTTAGAGCTCAGATAGGAATGCAGGGTCGGAGTAAACCCGCCCTGTCCCAGTCCTGCAACCACCATGCTGAGAATCAAAACAGGCAGTCCGGCACCGGTCGACAGGAGCAGCACTCCAATTCCCGCCAGCAGCAAACTGACCCGCATAATCAATCGATACCCGATTCTGTCGGCCATGTGGCCAACCACCGGGGCTACCAACCCCATAATATTCCGCAAGCTGACCAGCTGTCCCATAGTTACAGCACTGACACCTAAGCCGGCAGCAAAGACCATCAGGAAGGGATTGTACAGCTGAACCGATGTATCGATAAACAGTTTGGCAGTCACTCCGACCGCCACCAGATAACCTACACTGGAGGTTCGTGATGTTCGTTGTTTTTGCATATATCCACCATTGTTGAATGAGTTCGTGAGCCTTGGCTGGGAAGCGTCGGACGGCTTGAGGTGAGTGCATTCACCGAAAACCGACGGGAATCTTCCTCCAACCCATGTGCTTTGGGTCTATGTTTTGGGTCCCGACGCCCTATGTCCCGACGTTCAAACCAGCGACCCTGGCTGACCGAGAGTACTCCCGGCATTATATCAGAAGTAAGTCGTGCGGTGCTATACATTTTTCCGACAGGACTGCTCAAGATTACCCGATCGCCATCTGCAATCTCATATTCGGCTGCATCCTGCGGGTGTATCAGCACCCCAGTCTCCGCCGATTGCGCAAATTCGGCAATATTGTCAAACTGTGAATTATTTCTAAAACGGTCATGGGGAGTGATAAGTTTGAAGGGATACGCCTCCCCTTCTGAATAATGGTGGTAGAGAGGAATTCTATTTCCTCCAGCCGCCTCCATCCTCCCACAGGCTATCTCTATCAGGCCCGATTCCGTCGCCAGCGGGTATTCCCCTGGGCTGCGGGAAAAGTCGGCCAGCCCAACCCGGTACTGATCTTTGCCTGCATAAATTCCTGTTTTAAAAAATGCACTCCTATCATCCACCTCGCTGTCCTGCAGAAAATGGTCCAGCCACTCCTGGGCACTTTTTCCGCCGGTGAAGGCATCAGAAAAACCCAGCCGGCGGGACAGTTCTGTAAAAATATCAAAGTCGTGTCGTGCGCTTCCTACCGGCGGTATTGCGGCGGCACTGTAGTACAGGTAATTGCAGTGGCTGTAAATAATATCGCTGCGCTCCACAAAGGTACTTACTGGCAGCACCA
>JAGYOC010000184.1 GCA_018399795.1 Dehalococcoidales bacterium | reverse complement strand
TATTACTTCTTCAAGCTTTATGTTATGATATTGCCATACCATAAATCAAGTCCACTGTTTTTTTGGAAAGATTGTTTTAGTATCAGGCCAATAGAGTATTTGCAAAGCATACCTGGCGCTGTTTATTATTACTTACGATGGCATCGAAAAGCTTGCTAGAAGAAACCCTTAATGAAATCAGGCTGCGCCTTAAGGAATCGGTGCAGAGACACTCAACAGAGGGCATACTGCTCTCCGGCGGACTGGATACAAGCATTCTGGCACTCCTTTCTCCAGACTCCACCGGAATCAATATGAGGCTGAACGGATACGGTGAGGACGTCAAATATGCCCGGATGCTGGCCGGCCAACTGGGCCTAAGGCTATACACCGAGAGCATCTCTGTTGAAGAAGCACTGGCGAAGATACCAGAGGTAATAGGTATTATGGAAAGCTTTGACCCCGCCCTGCCCAACGATCTGGCAGTCTATCTCGGGCTCAAGTCGGCAAAAGAGAAGGGTATTGCGAGCGTTATCACCGGTGACGGCGCCGACGAAATCTTCGCCGGCTACAGCTTTATGTTCGACCTGGACCTCAACGATTACCTGCCCCGCTTGGCCCGGAAGATGAGCTTCTCATCCAACCGCCTCGGAGGTTACCTCGGCATTGAAATAAAACAGCCCTACCTGGACCAGGACATCATTGATTTTGCCATCTCCATCGCCCCGGAACTCAAGATAGGCAAACACAACGGTCAGAGGGTGGGGAAGTGGGTCCTCCGGGAGGCCTATTCCGACCTCCTGCCCCGGGAAATCGTATGGCAGACAAAAAGGCCTATAGAGATGGGTTCGGGTTTCACCAGGTTGCACGACATAATAGGAGCGATGATATCGGACCGAGAAATGACCGAAGCAGCAGCCAGTATCCCGGTGAATTTTTTCAGTAAGGATCACCTCTACTACTACCGGGTTTACCGACAGGTAGTGGGGGAGATTCCCGCACCCCGTCCGGGCGAAGACATATGCCCCGGATGTGGCACCGGCATGACACCACAAAGCACCCACTGCCGAATCTGCGGCTGGAGCAGGAGATTATAAATGACTGACAAAAAGGGAAAACTGAAAAGGGGCTATATCCAGGTATACACGGGAAACGGCAAAGGCAAGAGCACCGCTGCTCTCGGTCTGGCCCTGAGGGCAGTGGGTCGAGGCATGCAGGTCATCTTTATTCAGTTTCTGAAGGGGGAGCCATCGGGCGAACATTTCTTCGTTGAGCAATATAAGTGCTTTGAAATCATCCGGCCCAACAATGGAGACTGCTTCCGGCAGAGCGACACTGAGCTCCGCCCGGTCACCGGGGAGACTCTCGCCATCGCCAGGGATAGCCTCACGAACGGCAAATACGATCTCGTCATCCTTGACGAGATTTTCGCCGCCCTGGGGAGAAACCTGTTGACAACCGGCCAGATCATCGAGCTAATGGAAAATAAACCGGACGACGTGGAGCTGGTGATGACCGGCCGCGAGGCGCCTCAGGAAGTAATCCAGCGTGCCGACCTGGTTACCGAGATGAGCGCCGCAAAGCACTACTATGACAAAGGCGTCAAGCTGCGCAGGGGCATAGAGTACTGAAAA
>JAGYOC010000183.1 GCA_018399795.1 Dehalococcoidales bacterium | reverse complement strand
CAGGGCCTCCACTGTCACATCTATGCTCTTTTTCATGGGTCAACACTACGGGGTATTTTTTGAAAAATCAAGAAAGTATGTGAGCTCTCATTTCCTTTTTTCTACACATTGTCCTCGCACATATTCACTCAATGAACTCGAGGAACTTATATTCTGCAACGGGCTCAACCTCGTTCCCAGTCTTCCCGAGAGGGCTGTCGCCTTCTGCAGCGTAATGTCCCCGGTACTCCTCCGGTAAAAGTGAGGCCATATACTTCATTAGCTCATCTACAATCTCCTGGCGCAGCCGGCGGTTCACCCCTCCGGAGGGTACTTTTATACGAAAAGGCCGCCCCGCCCGCAGGGTAACCGGGGTTCGCCGAAGGCGCTTCAGATTGTGCCAAAACCTCTCCCCCCCAAAATGGATCAGCGGAACTATTGGCGCTCCGGACCTTAACGCTAAAGTGACCACCCCCGGATTACCCCGTTGCAGCAGGCCGGTGTAGCTGCGGGTTCCCTCGGGTGCCACATACAGCAGCTGCCCCTCCTTGAGCCGTGCCTCGGCGGTCCGCAGCGCTGAAAAGTCGGTGGCGCTGCGGGTGAGCGGAATCCCGCCCCACAGGTCCGCCAGCCGTCCCAGTACCGGATTCTCCCAGGTTTCAACCTTTACCAGTGAGCTGCTGGATCGCGGATACAGCTGGGTGTAGATCAGCGGTACTTCCAAAAAGTTAATATGATTCATTACCACAATCAGAGGTCCATCTTCCGGAATAACATCAATACCTTCCCTATTGATGCTGCACAGCACATGCAGCAGGGCTTTGATTCCACGGGTTACCCCATGTCCCCAGAAGCTCATCTTCACACGCGCCATTTCAGCCTACCCGAGCTTCGCCCAGCATTCGAAGAGCATGGGGAATACACTCAACTTGCAGATTTTTTCCGTCCGTACACACCGTCTCCCCGTCGGCATGACACACGAGCCCCCCTTCACTGGCTTCAATCTCAAAGGTTTTCGCCCTGTCGGTTAGCACATGGGGGTTTTCAGCCTGAGTACCCCGGGTGTATTGGCCCAGGGCCGATAGCAGCTGCCCCCGGCGCAGCTCGCCCTTAGTCATACACAGGTCGAGCAGCTTATCAAAATTTATTCCCCCGGGGGCCATAAAAAAAGCCCCGCCCATGCGTCTGCCGTTCATAATGGATATCTGCTGGCTGTGAACCTCGACACTCTGAGCTCCGAAGGTCCCTCCATCGTAGGAGATACGAACCATCGGTGACTGCGGATAGACCAGTAAAATTTTCAGGGCTCCGTACACATACCCTAAAAACCCGGGTATCCAGGTAACTCTGGCCGCCTCGAGCCCGACAAGAGTATCAAACCCGATGCCAATTCCATTTCCAAAGTATCTGCCTTGAGGAAACAGCCCACCCCTTATCACTCCCACATCCATATCGTACCATTGCTCGCCCTTCAGCAGCCGGCAGGCTTTCTCGAGGTCATGAACAACCCCCGCACCGTAGGCAAAATCGTTCCCACGCCCGACGGGAATCACCCCGAGAGCGGGCAACTCAACACGCGAACCGGAAATGTCCAGGGCCGCCTTTGCTTCCATTAGCCCGTTGATCACCTCATTTACCGTACCGTCACCACCGGCCGCCACAACAGCCTGCAGCCCTGCCCTCCCCGCCCGATGGTTTTCAACAGATTCGACAGCCGCCTCCCGAGCAAGCTTACTCGCATGCCCGGAACTGCTGGTCAGCTCCAACTTGTAGGCGATGTTATGCCTCCCCAAACAGGACTCAACCTGCGATACATGCTTCAGCGCTTTTCCATGATCGGCGGTCGGATTAAAAATTACGTAAATTGCGTGTTCCATCGCTGTCTCCGGGCTGAATATAAGGTTAGTTTAGTACTACTTCGAAAAGATGTTAAACCCGCCGGCCTAGACAGGCAAGAATAAAATGTATAATTTTTCATTGACCCGGGGAGGCACAGGCCTTATATTAAGAATAATTCTTATTTCTATTATTGAGACCGGAGGCAACGTGGCTCGGCTGAACAAGAGTGATTTACGGGAAAAAATTCTGCATCTACTTGAACATACCGGTTCCCACCCCACCGCCGCCTGGGTACATGACCGGCTG
>JAGYOC010000182.1 GCA_018399795.1 Dehalococcoidales bacterium | reverse complement strand
CGCTGGCCGGCTTGACGGCGGTGTTGTTCTCGATCTTTTTCGGTACCATGTTCCTCAGGCTTCGAGGACAGTACTTTGCCCTGGCTACTACCGGAGCGGCCGAGGCGATGCGGCACGTGGTATCGAATCTCGACTTCGCCGGCGGAGGGCAGGGGATGACCGTACCCTATCTGCAGGGCAGTCCGGCTTTTATCAACATCTATTTCTACTTCGTGATGTTGGCCATGGTAATTTTGGTGACCTCCTTCGTCTGGTGGATGTCCAGGAGCCGTTTGGGCTACGCCTTCAAGGCGATCAGGGCTGACGAAGAGGCAGCAGGTGTCATGGGTATCAACACCACCCTATACAAAATAATCGCCTGGAATTTCAGCGCCCTGTTCACCGGTATGGTGGGTGCAGTTTACGCCTATTGGTTCAGCTATATCGACCCGCCGACGGTCTTCGATATCATGTGGACGGTACGAATGTTTGTGATCAATCTTATCGGTGGTATCGGAACCGTATTCGGGCCGATCATCGGAGCTTTCTTGATTGAAACACTTTCTGAACTGGTGTGGTCCAGGTTCCTCTACCTCCACATGGGAGTTCTGGGAGTTTTGATCATCCTTGTGGTGATGTTCATGCCCGACGGAATTATTAGATTGGTCAAAAAGAGGAAGGAAGCCTTGATGCCGATTTTGCACAAAATGAATATTCTGAACGATCAGAGAGAAAAGCGATGAGTATGGTGATTTTAGAAGGGAAGAAGGTCAGTAAAAAATTCGGCGCCTTGAATGCGGTATGGCAGGTAGACTTCCAGGTGCGGCAGGGAGAAATACTTGGCATCATCGGTCCAAACGGTGCCGGTAAGACAACTCTGTTATCGATGATCAATGGTACTGAGACTCTCTCCGAAGGAGAAATATTCTTCAAGGGGGAGAAGATCTCCGGGCTGAAACCTTTCCGAATCGCTGAAAAAGGTATTTCCCGGACCTTCCAGGTGGTCAAACCATTTCCCGGAATGACTCTGCTTGAGAATGTGGCCATCGGCGCGCTGTTCGGCAAGGACAAGATCGGCAGCGCCAGATTGGCTCAGGAAAAGACACGGGAGATTCTGGACAAGGTCAACCTCGGGGCCAAAGCGGATGTGGCTGTTGAGAACCTGAATATCTCCGAGCGTAAACGTCTGGAGCTGGCTCGAGCCTTAGCCATGGATCCGGAGCTTATTTTGATGGACGAAGTGATGGCAGGTTCTAACAGAGCCGAACTCGATCTGATAATGGAGCTCATTCAAAGCTTGAATAAAGAAGGCCGGACCATTGTACTGATCGAGCACGTGATGAGGGCTATTATGGGGGTATCCCAGCGAATAATAGTGATCCACCACGGAAAGAAAATCGCCGAAGGAACACCGGAGGAGATCAAAAACAACGACGATGTGATATCGGCGTATCTCGGAGCCCGGTACGCGAAGATGAGGGGACAGAATGCTGAAGGCTGAAAACGTAAACGCCGGCTACGGCGATGTTCAAATTCTTTGGGACATGAACATGGAAGTGGAGGAACACAGTATCACCGCATTGATCGGTTCAAACGGAGTGGGTAAGACCACCTTTATTCGGACGGTGGCCGGAGCTCTCCAACCCTTCAATGGCAAAATTTCCTTCATGGGAGAGGACATCACTCATCTGCCGCAGACCCGGCGAACCAGAATGGGCATCATGATGGTCCCTGAAGGCCGGCAGCTGTATAGCGGGCTGACGGTGGAGGACAACCTGATGATGGGTGCTTACATTAGAAAGGACAAAGTGCAGATTCGACGGGACCTGGACTGGGTCTACGCGGTGATGCCTCGGCTCAAGGAGAGGCGCAAGCAGATCGCAGGGACCCTTTCGGGAGGTGAAGCACAGATGTGTGCCATCAGTCGAGGGTTGATGGCCTCACCGAAACTACTGATGTTGGACGAGCTCTCTTTGGGCTTGGCACCGGTTTTGGTGGATGACCTGACCAAGATTCTCAAAAAAATCCACGCCGACTGGGATATTACCATCATCCTGGTGGATCAAGATGTACAAACCGCCCTGGAGATAGCCGATCGTGGCTATGTGATGGTGGAGGGGCATGTGGAGATGAGCGACTCTTCGGAAAAGTTGTTGAAAAACGAAGAGATTCGCCGCGCTTATATGGGAATGTAGCGTGGGGTTTACACGTCCGCGCGCAGTTTATATACCAAAGGAGGACTGATATGAAAAGACTAACTACGCTGATTGCGTGGAGTTTGGTGCTGTTCTTACTTGCTGGAAGTTTAGCCTATGCCGGTGGGCAAGGCGAAGCGGAAGAGGTTGAGGTGATAAAGATCGGAGCCGCTGTTTCTCTCACGGGAGATCTGGCTCGCTTCGGTACCATGGTACAGCAGGGTTACGAACTCTGGAAAGAGACAGTGAACGAGCAAGGGGGGATTAAAGTAGGAGACCGTAAGCTACCGGTGGAGATCATCTACTACGACGATCAGTCCGACAGCTCGACAGCGGCGAGGTTGACCGAAAGGTTAATTGTTGACGACGGTGTGCAGTTCCTGCTAGGACCCTACGGCAGCGGGCCGACCTTCGCCACCACCCCCATCGCCGAGAGGTACAATATTATTACTATGGCAACCCTGGCCAATGCGCCGAGAATCTACGAGCGGGGTTTTAAGAACGTCTTTGCCGTTTTGGCGCCGGGACCGTGGATTTTTCGCAGTTTCATCGACATGCTCTCAGAGATGGATGAGCCACCGAGTAGGGTAGCGGTGATATCTCCTGATGACCTCTTTCCCACCTCTGTAGCCGAGGGAGCCGAAGCTTACGCCAAAGAGAAGGGTTTCGAAGTGGTGTATACCGAGATCTACCCCAAGGGCGCAAGGGACCTCTCTTCGCCGGTGCTAAGAATCAAGGATAACGACGCCGAAGTATTGATGGGTTCAGGATACCTGGAGGAGGCTATTCTGACTATGCGGCTGCTGGGTGAGCAGAATGTCGACCTGAAAGCGATTGGATTTACCACTGGGCCGGAGTTGGAAGATTTCCGGAACAGCCTTGGTGAAGATGCCGAAAACGTTTGCGGTGTCTCCTGGTGGATGCCTCAAATGAAGTATAACGACGATGTGTTCGGCAGTGCCAGCGATTATGCCGAGAGCTTCGCCGAAAAGTACCCGGACACCGAGATAGCCTATCAGGCGGCGGCCGCCAGCCAGGGAGGCCTCCTGCTGCAGAAGGCCATAGAGACTGCGGGTACTCTGGAAACTGATGCGGTGCGTGATGCTCTTCGCAACTTCAAAGGTACTACTTTCTGGGGCGGTACCGAGTACGATGAGACCGGACAGAATATTGCCGGCGGTTCGGTGACTTTCCAGATTCAGGACGGAAAGATCGAGACTGTGTATCCTGCTGAGGCGGCTACTGCCACACCACGGTATCCCTATTAGTTAAATAAATTTATCGAGAAACGAAATTTTCGGGGTTGTCTGTTTGAGACAGGCAACCCCATTTACTTTTCATACTTTTACAGAAAAATCATTATTTACTATTGAATAAATCAAATCAGATTCTGAATCTTCCTCTATTTTTTTATCCAACTCTCATGAGCCTGAATATTTACATTGTAGGTTCAACTTGATAGATTAAACAGCCTTAAACC
>JAGYOC010000181.1 GCA_018399795.1 Dehalococcoidales bacterium | reverse complement strand
CGTCGCCATCACCGCAATGCTCTTTACCATTTCGTACTACCGATTCACCCGGGAAGAGATCAGGTCCACCTAACACAGGAAGACGGCTCTCCAAATCTCGTATGTCCCCTCTTCCAGTAACAAAAAACAAGAAGGCTACAGGTAAATATTACCTGTAGCCTTGCTCTGGACTCGAGTAAAACTCAAGCTAATGCATTACCCGTTTAGCGTCGATTATAGTTGCTTTCACGCGAGTAGCTTTGAGAACTTCCACCAGTTATCTTCTCCGAGGGTGTTACTGCCTGGCGCCGACGGCTGAAAAGGGGACGGCGCAGAAATGATGGCACATCCATCTCTTCTTCGCTACCGCTACTCTTCAGGCCCTTGAGCAACTGCGTCATCTCATCCTCATCCTCCCCACTATTGGCCATCCCAGTCTTCGAAGCAAAGCCGGTAGCAACCAGCGTAATCCTGACTTCGTCATTCATAGCAGGGTCATTGGCCACACCAAAAATAATGTTGGCCTCAGGGTCCACCGCTTCCTTTATTGCCGCTGCCGCCTCGTTCACCTCAAAAAGTGTCAGGTTGGTACCGCCGACAATATTGAACAAAACCCCTTTTGACCCATCTACCGAGACATCCAGCAACGGGCTTGAAAGGGCCTCTCTGGCAGCCTCGACCGCCCTGTTTTTACCAGATGCAACGCCTATTGACATCCAGGCAGGACCAGCGTCCTTCATTATCGCCTTCACATCGGCAAAATCCAGATTTATCATTCCGGGTACAGTAATAACTTCGGATATGGCCTGCACACCATGTCGCAGTACATCATCAGCCAGCTTGAAGGCATTATCCACACCGGTTTTCTGGTCACAAAGACTGAGCAGGCGGTCATTGGGAATAATAATGAGGGTATCAACCTTATCCAGAAGGTTGCGAATACCCTGGTCTGCTACCTGACAGCGATGGTTACCCTCAAACATAAATGGCTTGGTAACCACGGCAATGGTAAGAGCACCGCTCTGCTTGGCTATCTGAGCTACAACCGGGGCAGCACCAGTACCAGTTCCTCCACCCATACCGCAGGTAATAAATACCATGTCAGCACCGGATACTATTTCCTTGATTTCATCCTGGTTCTCTTCCGCTGCCTTATGGCCAAAATCATGGTCTCCCCCCACTCCCAGACCCTTGGTAGCCTTCTCCCCGAGCTGAACTCGCACCGGCGCTTCGGCAATGGCGAGGGCCTGAGCATCCGTATTCATAACGATAAACTCTACACCACGGATTTCTTCCTGCACCATACGGGTTATAGCATTACAGCCGCCACCACCCAGGCCAATGACCTTAATTTTAGCCGGGTTAGCAACAAAACTCGTTTTTGCCATCTCCTCCTCCTTTCAAACAAATAATTTATTAATGCTTATACTCAAGCAAACAGCCTCTTGATACGAGAGACAAACCTGCGGAAAGGCCCCTGCTTTTTCCATATCTGCCGGCCCTCATGTCTTTCTCCCCACAGCAATAAACCAACACTGGTGGCATGAGCCGGGTCACGAAGGACATCGGTAATACCGGTCATTCCGGTCGGCACACCAACCCTTACCGGAAGCTTAAGTACATCACGTCCTAATACCTCAATTCCTGATAGATTGGAGCTGCCGCCGGTTAGAACCAAACCGGCAGGCACCAGCGACTCATAGTCGGAGCGCGGCATCTCAAGAAGAATTAGCCGCATAATCTCCTCAACCCGGGCCCGTACAATATCGCAGAGGTCCTGGTAGGAAACACCGTGGCCGTCGGCCGATATGGCGCTGTTGCTCTCCGACTTTGACTCATATACCGGCATGACGCTGCCGTAGCGCTTCTTCATTTCCTCGGCAACGTCGAAAGGCAACCCCAGTCCAATAGCAACATCCCGGGTTAACTGGTAACCGGCCACCGGAAGGATAGCGGTATGCCAGATACTGCCATCCTTGAAAACGGCAATATCAGTAGTACCTCCACCGATATCAGCCAGAATAACACCTACCTGCTTCTCATCTTCGGTCAGAATAGCCTCGCTGCTGGCCAGTGGCTCCAGGATCATGTCCTCTATATCTATCTGAATACCCCGAATACACTTTACCAAGTTCTGAACCGAGGTTACCGCAGCCGTAATAATATGCGTCTCCACATCAAGCCTGAAGCCATGCATTCCGACCGGGTTCTTGATGCCAACCTGACCGTCAACCGAATAGTCACGCGGAATTACATGGAGCAGACGCCTCTCACTGGGCACCTTGATATTCTGGGACTGGGAGAGTACCCGTTTCAGGTCGTCACGGCGCACCAGGCGATCGTTGCGTGTAATTGCCACCACACCCCGGTTATTAACCGAACTTACATGCCTGCCCGTTACACCGATATAGGCTGATTCGACCTTGTAACCGCTCGATTGTTCTGCCAATCTAACCGAGTCACGAATTGATTCCCTGGCCTCATTGATATTTACCACCAGACCCTTATGCAATCCCTTTGAAGGAGTGATACCGACACCGACAACCCTTATACCACCACCTTCTCCCACCTCCGAGATTATGGTACATACCTTGGTGGTTCCAACATCAATCGAGGTTAACGTAGACCGCTTTTTCATCTTTCACCTCCCTGTTTTGACTGTTTTGTATTTCGAATACCGTCTCTTTTTTCACATTTTCCATACCCCCCTCAACACAACAGTAATATACCCGGTTTTATTAGGACGCAAGATAAATCGTGCGCAGTTTTTCCATCAGCGCCGGCCTTCTCCAGCCGTTATGTTCTCCCTCCACCAGCGCAGATAACCGCTCCACAACCTCGTAGTATCCACCACTGGAGGCAATAGACTGAGCAGCCCTCAACCTGGCACTACGGCTACGTGGATTATGCCTGATCTCATCGTCTGAAGGCCTGATTACCCTCTTGTTCAGCATCCGCAGTGAGGCGGTATGCCCACAAACACATACCGGTACCTCGGGACCACAAATGCAACCCTTCGCTTCCCGCTGCATAAATTGCTTGACAATGCGGTCTTCAAGGGAATGATAGCTGATAACCACCAGGCGCCCACCGTATCCCAGGATTTCAACAGCCTGCTTCAAGGCCGAGTCAAGAATTTCCAACTCGTGGTTGACCGCAATACGAAGTGCCTGAAAAGTTCTGGTAGCGGGGTGTATTTTACCCTTTCTGCCACCAACAGCCCTCTCCACTGTGCGGGCAAGCTCCATGGTGGTCTTTATAGGACGCTCGCTGACAATTCGGCGGGCAATACGCTGATAATAATTTTCTTCACCATAGACCCTGATTATGCGGGCAATTTCCGATTCGGAATAATGGTTTACAATATCCTCAACACTGGTATCCTGCTGGGGGCTGAAACGCATATCCAGCGGTGCATCGTACTGGAAACTGAAACCCCGCCCGCTATCACTCAGTTGAAGTGACGATACGCCGAGATCAAACAATATACCATGCACGGGCTGGAAATCGTAGTTCAGGCATACTGGCTGTAGTCTGGCGAAGTTGTCATTGACAAGCAGAACTGACTCCTGATATGCTTTGAGCCTTTCACCGGCGACTTTTATCGCTTCGGGATCAGCATCAATCCCCAGAAGCTGTCCACCAGGAGCGCTGCGCTCCAGTATCGCGGCAGCATGACCACCACCACCTATGGTACAATCAATGTAACGCCCACCCGGTTGCACTGCCAGAGCGTCAAGAGCCTCATCCAACAGGACCGGAGTATGGATAGCCACCGACCCATCAAAATTCAACAGCTTTTCTCCAGGCTTTCTATTATTTGCCAGGCCTGCTCCTGGCTGGCAGCCTTCTCTTCGTCCCAGCGCTCTTTATTCCACAGCTCGAAATACGTGTTGGCTCCGGTGATTACAGCTCTATCCGTAATGGCAGCATATTCTCTGAGCTGCTGTGGCAGGGCCACCCTGCTCTGTCCATCTAGACTTAGGCTGAAGGCAGTGGCAAAGATAGCCCGGTTAAGTTTTCGCAGTTTACTGGATGTAATGGTTCCTGTGGTAAGGGTATCAGCAAGCTTTTTCCACTCCCGTACCGGATATGCGGTGATGCACTTTTCCACACCAGGGGTCAGTACCAACCCATCCTTCAGTTCGGCACGGAACTTGGGCGGAACCGGTATTCTGCCCTTCTCATCAATCCGGTACTCAAACTCTCCGAAAAACATTTTCCCCTAATTCCCCATATCCTACCACAATTTACCATTATATAACACAGGTAAACACCGTTGTCAATACCCCTTTCGGCGAATTTTTGGAAACGAACGGTTTTCATTGTGCACTGCGAATGTGATAGAATTAGGTGCCTTTGGTTGTGAAATGCTGAATACAGTCGTTATTACGGTTAGCGACAAGAGCTGGCAAGGGCTACGGGAAGACCGGAGCAGCCAGGCAATAAGAGATGTCCTGACACCGCTGGAGTACAATATCGTTGGCTACGACGTAGTTCCTGACGAAAAAGAGAAAATTGCCGGCAGGATTGCCATATGGGCAGACAAGGGAAATATAGACCTTATTTTAACCAGCGGAGGAACCGGTTTGGCGAAACGCGATGTAACACCGGAAGCCACCCTTTCGATACTGGATAGGACCGTCCCCGGTATAGGGGAGATAATGCGGGCCGAGACGTTCAAGATAACGAGGTCAGCAGTATTGAGCAGAAGCGTGGCAGGTATAAGAGGAAACTGTCTCATCGTAAACCTGCCAGGTAGTCCCGGAGCGGTCAGGGAGTGCCTCGAAGTAATAATGCCCGTCATTCCCCATGCTTTAGAGATAATCCGGGGTGAAGTGACAGAGCATAACACACAGAACAGCGAGGCGTAATATAGTGCGGATCGATATCCTGACCCTGTTCCCCGGAATGTTCAAGGGACCATTCAGCGAGAGCATCCTCCAGAGAGCACTGGAAAGGAGAATGGTTTCCATAGATATCCACAACATAAGAGACTATACCTACGACAGACATCATACAGTCGATGACTATGCATACGGCAGCGGTGTTGGGATGGTAATGAAGGCCGACCCCATCTTTCAGGCAGTAGAGTCAATAAAGGCCAGATCAGCCCCGGTTGAGGATGCTAATAAGGGAGTATCGGTTATTCTGCTTACCCCGCAGGGACGTCTTTTCTGCCAGAAAACAGCCGAGGAGCTATCTGAATACGACCACTTAATCCTCATCTGCGGACGTTACGAGGGCGTTGACGAGAGGGTGCGAGAAAACCTGGTTACCGACGAAATAAGCATCGGTGATTACGTGCTCAGCGGCGGCGAACTGCCCGCGATGGTAGTGGCAGATGCGGTAGTCAGGCTTATACCAGGAGTAGTAGGCTCGGAGGAATCGGTGCATAACGACTCTCACTCTTCCGGACTGCTGGAATACCCCCAGTACACACGGCCGGAGGTGTACCGTGGCTGGACGGTACCAGAGGTACTTTTATCGGGTAACCATGCCGAAATCGCCCGCTGGCAGCGGCAGCAAGCGATTCTCCGCACGCTGAAACGGCGACCGGAATTGATCGACAGAGCCAGCCTTACGGAGGAGGACAGGAACCTCATGGAAAGACTAGACTGAAGCTTTTCAAATAATACATTTATGTCAAATCAAAAACAGAAGAGGTCTTGAAAAATGAATATTTCTCAACTGGTAGAGGTTAAAACAAATCCCAATATTCCCAAACTAACCCCTGGAGATACGGTAAAGGTCAGCGTTAAGGTTATCGAAGGAGATAAGGAGCGTATCCAGGTCTTCCGTGGCGTTGTAATCCGAATCCGCAACGGGGTCGACGGTGGTAATTTCACGGTAAGGAGAGTTAGCCAGGGAATAGGAGTCGAACGAACCTTTCTTTTTCAGTCGCCGCTGGTAGAAAAAGTTGAGGTCGTACAGCATGGAAAGGTACGACGCGCCAAGCTCTATTACCTTAGAGGTCGGAGCGGCAAGGCAGCCCGCATCAAAGAAAAGCGG
>JAGYOC010000180.1 GCA_018399795.1 Dehalococcoidales bacterium | reverse complement strand
TCAAACCCATCAAAGGGCGCATGGTGCCGGTGGATGAAGGCCAGCCCTTTCAGGTTATTGTCGACTATGCCCACACTCCCGGCTCATTCCGCAAGCTCTTTCCCGCTCTGCGATCCCAAGTCGGAACAGGCAAGCTTATCGCTGTCTTTAGCTCCGCCGGCGAACGTGATATCGAGAAGCGCAGCCAGTTAGGCGAAATTGCCGCTGCCTACTGTGACATCATTGTACTGGCCGATGAAGACCCACGCGGAGAGGTCCCAATGGATATTTTAGAGGATGTAGCCGCCGGCTGCGGGACTATGCAGCGGGAGCATGAGCTGTTTTTAATAGAGAACCGGCCTAGGGCCATTCGCCACGCATTTACCCTGGCGGACAGGGGTGACATGGTAGTATTATTAGGAAAGGGCCACGAGGGCAGCATTATTTACGCGGACGGGCCCATCCCCTGGGACGAAGAGACGGCTGCCCGGGAGCAGCTGCAGAAGCTCGGCTACAAGCCCCTTAAACAATGAATTAACAGGGAGAGGCAGTATGGAGACATCACGGATTGGAATTTTATTCGGTGGAAAATCAGGCGAGCACGAGGTTTCCCTTAGGTCGGCGGCTTCGGTATTTACCCATATCGACAAGGATAAATTTGAACCGGTACTGATAGGCATCGATCGCGACGGCCGCTGGTATCTGCAGCCTGAACCTCGCTTGTCGGAAGACGGCTCCAGCCTGGAGCTAAACCCCGATCCGAACTTTCTGGTAAGTGTCCTGCCGGGTCAGGGACTGTGGACCGGTACCGGCCGGCTGGAGTTAGCGGCAGTATTCCCGGTGCTCCACGGTACTTTCGGCGAAGACGGTACGGTTCAGGGCTTGTTGGAAGTGGCCGACATTCCCTATGTAGGGGCCGGGGTTCTGGGCAGCAGCCTCGGTATGGATAAGGCGATGGTAAAACGGGTGTGGCTTGAGGCGGGGCTGTCGACTATCCCCTTTGTAGAGGTTCACCATTGTGAGCTTGAAAGCTCCAGCACCCAGTCGGCACTTACCGACCGAATTTTAGGGCGCTTCGACTTTCCCCTGTTTGTAAAACCCTCCCGCTCCGGGTCTTCAGTGGGAGTCACCCGCACCACCAACCAGAGCGAACTGCTGGCCGCTCTGCACACTGCCTTCCAGTTTGACACGAAAGCCCTGGTTGAACCGGAAGTAACCGGCCGCGAGGTTGAATGTTCGGTCGTGGGGAACCAATATCCGGATGCATACGCGGTGGGCGAAATTGTCCCGACCCACGAACACAAGTTCTACGACTACGATGCAAAGTACCTGGACCCCGAAGGAGCACTGCTGAAAGTTCCTGCCCAGCTGCCCTCCGAAACTACCGCCGCCGTTCAGGAACTGGCGGTGGCGGCCTATGTAAGCGCCGAAGCTGAAGGCTTTGCGCGGCTGGACTTCTTTATAACCGAAGAAAACGGGGTTGTCCTGAACGAAATCAACACCATACCCGGCTTTACCAGCATCAGCATGTTTCCTAAACTCTGTGAGCATACCGGACTAAGCTATCCGGTTCTAATTACTACCTTGATTGAATTGGGTATTGAGCGGTATCAGCAGCGAACAGCTCTGCACTACACCCGCGAGTAAGCCTCTACCAGTGGTCGTAGGACAGCAGCTGATCGAGGGGACGACGCTCTCGCTGCAGGGGAGTTTCCTCGGCATACCCTAACAGCAAAAGCGCTACCACCCGCATTTGATAGGGAACCGTGAGGATCTGTCGAACCTGATCTTCGTCGTAGGTGGTAAGTGTATGGGCGCCCAAACCTTCAGACCGGGCTTGAACCATCATGAAGGCCAGGGAAATTCCAATATCAATCGGATAAGCAAGTTGGCCGTTGGGCATCTTATAATCTACGTTTGTAGTGCATACGGCAACTATTACCGGAGCTTTGCCAACATGTTCTTCCATATAAGCGGCAGTATAAATTTTCTCTAACACATCCGGTTTTCGCACTGCAACTAAGCGCCAGGGCTGGCGGTTTTTGGCGGAGGGAGCCCGCTGAGCAGCAGACACAATCCGGTCAAGAGATTCCTGCGGAATACTGTCCGGCTTAAAATTGGAGATGGTTACCCAGTCGGATATCTCTTTTAATACTTCCATACGCCCTCAATTCTATATCTATAATTTCAAATAAAGCTTGACTTGAAAACAGTAATTCTCGTAAGGTGGATTTAGATGTTAATAAAAAGAATTGTGCTCATCACTGTTTTAAGCCTACTCTTACCGCTCACCATTTTGGTGGCGTTACCATTCCCTTCATCCTACCATACATTAGAGGATATGCACACCTTTTACAAAAACTATCCTCGTTTTGAAAATAGCGAAAATGAAGAAAGAACTTTCGAATACATTAGCAATGAGCTGGATGAAAAGAATATCGATTTTCGGCGCATAGATTTGGGCGGCTTTGAAGATTTTCATTCCTTTTCTTCGATAATTGAAGCCCGCTTTCAGGGAACATCAGATAACGATCTCTATTTTATTTTTCCCATAAACCATCCAATGGATGCTGCGCAGGAGGAGAGCGGAGCAGCCGG
>JAGYOC010000179.1 GCA_018399795.1 Dehalococcoidales bacterium | reverse complement strand
CTGCCGGGGCTCCCGGGGAACGACCCTCCCATGTCGCTGCAGGAAAACGTGTTGCTCAAGGATGATCAACTGGTAGCACAGGAAACCGGTATTCTGGACGTAGTTGACGGAGAAGGGAGTGTAATGCTTCGAGTCCGCCCCTACCGCGAGGCGAAAATAGAGGTGAAGCTTGCTCCGGACAAGATGACCGCCTTCATCACTTTAGAAGAGGACGGCGGTTTTGCCCCTGCCCTGACGATCAACAGGGTAAGCGAGCAGCTGGAGGAACACAAGGTCGTCAAGGGTATCGACAGCTCTGCTCTCAGCGATGCAATTCTGGAAGCCAAACAGGGACAGCGGGTAGAGAACCGAGAAATTGCCGCGGGGAACCCCCCGGTTGAAAGCACGAATACCGGCAAAATCAAGTTCCATGTGCAGCTGGCCAGTGGAGATCAGGTAAAAATTGATAAAACCGGGCAGGCCGATTTCCGGTCCCATGATGATATTACCGCGGTAGAGGAAAAGCAGTTGATCGCAGAGATTCCGGCGGCCGGAGCAGGTATGCAGGCTGGTTGGAATGTGTGCGGTGAGGAGGTTCAGGCCAAGGGCAGGGAAGGAGTCGAAATTCAGGTGGGTGACAATATCCGCCGAGAAGGGACGGACGACGGTTCTGTACTGCTGTATGCTGAAAAAAGCGGCGAATTGGAATACGACGGAAAAAGCATTGGGGTGCATGTCCATCACCGGGTAAAAGGAGATGTGGATATGCGCTGTGGAAATATTAAGTTTCCCGGTACGGTAGAGATTTCCGGTAACGTGCAGCGCGGCTTTTTTGTGATGGCCGGCGGCGATATCCTGGTAGCTGGAACCGTAGAGGGAGCACTGCTGTCTGCGGGTAATTCAATCAAGGTTGCCCAGGGAATTATCGGCGGCAACAAAGCGGTTATCCGGGCTAAGCAGGATATTGAGGCGATGTTTGTCGAGGAGGGAACTCTCCTGTCGGTGGGCGACATTCGGCTGCGCAACAACTGTTTGCGCTGTCAGGTGAAGTGTAATGGAGTCCTGCGCCTGACGACCGAGAAGGGCAGCTTAATCGGGGGAAAGACCTTTTCGAAGCACGGGCTTGAGGTTCATAATCTGGGAAATGATAAGGGAACTCACACGGTAATCTCTTTTGGGCAGGATTACCTGGTGGCCGATCAAATCGAACAGCACGAAAAAGAGATAGAGAACTTGAAGCAGAGGATCACCTCCCTGGATATGGAGATGAAACGGTATGAGGAGCAGGGGCAGCGCAGCCAGCTGGAGAAGGTGCGGCAGGAGAAGCTGAAGAGTCTGAAAATGATAGAAAAGCGGAGTATGCGTCTGTTTACTCTGCGGGAGCGCTACGAGGAGCATTTCAACTCAAAGATAGTAATTCGAGGTACCCTGTATCCCGGGGTGGTAATCGAAAGTCACGGCCGCTTTTATGAAGCCTCGAAGCCGGAGAAGAATATTAACATCGAGTTTAATCAGAAAGACGGCCGACTTGTAGTTGCACCGAATGAGAAAAAGGAGTGAGATATGCCCGCATATATACAATACCCCGAATGGATTAGCCCTGTAATTATTCCGGGGCTGCCCTTTCACTGGTACGGGATGATGTATCTGGTCGCATTCGGCATCACCTATGTGTTATTCCGTTATCAAGTGAAGCGGGATACCCTGGAGATAAGCGATGATGATACGATGAACCTTTTTTTCTGGACTATTCTGGGTTTGCTGTTAGGGGCTCGGGTTTTTGCCACTTTAGTGTACGATCCAACCGGCTATTACCTGCAAAAGCCGTGGATGGTTTTCTGGCCCTTTGATGAGCAGATGAACTTGGTAGGTTTGCAGGGGATGAGTTATCATGGGGGTTTAATTGGTGCGGTCATAGGCGGATACACATACTGCCGGATAAAAAAGTTTAGCTTTCTGCGCATTACCGATATGGCAGTAGCGGGTATTCCGCTGGGTTACACCTTCGGCCGGCTTGGCAATTTTATCAACGGCGAGTTATGGGGCAGGGTTACCACCAGCCCTATCGGAATGATCTTTCCCCAAGCTCCCGCCTTTTCTACTCGTAACGAATGGGTCCGCAGGGTAGCCGACCAGGTGGGTATTTCCTACGAGACCGGTCAGATGATTCAGCTGCCCCGCCATCCGTCGCAGTTGTATGAGGCCTTTTTTGAGGGGATTGTACTGTGGGTGCTGCTCTGGTTTATTTT
>JAGYOC010000178.1 GCA_018399795.1 Dehalococcoidales bacterium | reverse complement strand
TGTTTACTCATCTTGTCTTTGCCGTCCAGACCGATAACCATGGGAAACTGGGTCAGCTTGGCTTCAGGTTCGGGAAAGGTTTCCCCGAAAAGGTAATTGAACCGACGTACGATTTCCCTGGCCAGTTCCAGGTGCGGCATCTGGTCTTCACCGACGGGAACCGCCTCGGCCTTGTATAGAACGATATCGGATGTCATCAAAACCGGATAACCCACCAGCCCGTAATTGACGTTCTGCGGTTGCAGCTTGACCTTTTCCTTGAAGGTGGGCACCCTGAGAAGCCAGCTGAGAGGGGTTACCATGCTCAGTAGTGTATGCAATTCGGTTACCTCGGGAACATGGGACTGGACAAAAAGTATACTTCTCCCGGGGTCCAGACCGGCTGCCAGCCAGTCAATTACCATTTCTTGTATATTACATTGCAGCGAGCTGGTATCCTCCAGTGTGGTCAGTGCGTGGATATCGACGATGCAGTAAATGCAGTCGTATTCGTTTTGCAGGTTGACATAATTCTGAATCGCCCCCAGATAATTACCCAGGTGTTGCCTCCCGGTTGGACGGGCTCCGGAAAAAACGCGTTTCCTCATATCACTGGTCCCCTTCCTGTAATAATTGAAATTCTGTGCTTTGTACGGGGTGAAATACCGCTCAATATTTCCTTGCCCCCATCAGGGCACTGTTTAAAAAGGCCGAGTCCGTATAGTTTATCTCCCGGTTCACATTGAATCGGGTGCCGTCACCCCCATCAGTTCTAGTGTCCTGGCCAGAACAATTCTTGCCGCCGCAACCAGCTTGAGGCGGGCTTTGGTAAGTTTCTCGTTATCGCGGTCAACAACCCGGCACCGGGTGTAGAAGCCATGGAATGTGCTGGCTATGTCCTGGGCATAATAGGCTAGATGGTGGGGTTCCAGGCTGTTCGCTATAAGCTCGACTATTTCCGGCAGAAGCAGCATCTTCCTGATCAGGCCGAGTTCGGCTGGTTCGGTTAGCAGGGTGACATCCCCATCCGAAAAGTCGATATCCCTTTCCCGGGCGAGGCGGATGATACTAGCAATGCGCGCATGGGCATATTGTACATAGTAGACAGGGTTATCCTCAGATTGTTTTTTGGCCAGTTCAAGATCGAAGTCCATCTGGCTGTCCGCAGAGCGGGCGAGAAAGAAAAAGCGGCAGGCATCACTCCCCACCTCATCGATTACCTCGCGGAGGGTGATGATGTCGCCGCTGCGCTTTGAGACACGTACCAGCTCCTCGCCCCTTCGCAGCGTGACCAGCTGGGAGATTATTACCCTGAGCCGGTTGGGGTCAATACCCAGCGCACCAAGCACTGCCTTCATCCGCGATACATGCCCCTGGTGGTCGGCGCCCCAGATGTCGATCACACTGTCGAACTTGCGCTCGATGAGCTTGTTGTAGTGGTAGGCGATATCGGCGGCGAAGTATGTCGGATAGCCATCGCCCCGGCGGATGACGTTGTCCTTGTCCTCGCCCAGTGCGGTGGAGACGAACCAGGTAGCTCCCTCCTTTTCGGTTATATGGCCGCCCTTATCCAGTATGGACTTCACCATTTCATACTGCCCCCCGTTGTAGAGGCTCTGCTCGCTGAACCATACATCAAAGGTTACACCCAGCGCCTCGAGGTCAACCTTTATATGCTCCAGCATCATGTCCAGTCCGAGTCTTCCCAGAGCTGATACTGCATCCTTTTCAGCGATGTTTAGGAACCGGTCACCTTGCCCGGCGATAATCTCTCTGGCCAGGTCTATCATGTAGCTGCCATGATAGCCATCATCGGGCATACCGGATGCTACTCCCATTTCCTGCTGGTAACGTACATATAGTGAATGGGCGAAGGCTCTCGTTTGCGCGCCGGCATCGTTGATATAGTATTCCTTCTCCACATGGTAGCCGGTGGCGGCGAGTACGCTGGCCAGAACACTGCCCAGGATAGCACCGCGACCATGTCCCACATGAAGCGGACCGGTTGGGTTGACGCTGACGAATTCTATCTGTACCCTTTTGCCGTTTCCCAGTGGTATTCTTCCGTAGCTATGGCCGGCTTTCAGGACTGATTCTACCTGTCTGGCCAGCCACCTGCGATTGAGAGTGAAATTTATGAAACCCGGTGGGGCCACCTGGATGGAATCGATTTCGGGACCTGGCCAGATGAGCTCGGCAATATCTCTGGCTATATCCATTGGCCTGGCGGAGGCCAGGCCAGCCATTTTCAGGGGCAGGCTGGTGGCATAATCGCCATGCTCGGCATTCTGGGGGTGCTCGACAGTTATGGGGGGCAGCATGTCGGCGTGTAGTCTGCCCTGTGCTTGAGCCTCGTTCACTGCCTTTGCGATTCGCTCGATAAGTTGATATTTAATCATAGGAAAGGGGGTATTACCTTACTTAGACCGGTATTTTTCGATTGCATCCCGGATCAATCGTACGCTTGAATTATAGCATAAAGCCGGGATTCGAGAATAATTATACGTGGATTGGACTACGTGTGCTATTCGATACAAAGGAGACTAGCTGCGTTCACTTGGCTCAGTCGGCCACACCCGGCGGAGTTCTATGGCCAGCGGCTTGTGCTCGGGTTTCTCCATTTCGGGGTCTTCTTCAAAAAGTCTGGTTGCCTCATTCCTGGCCCTTTCGAGCAGGTTCACGTCGGAAAGCCTGGCCATTTTGAGGTCGGGAATGCCACTCTGCCTGGTGCCGAAGAACTCACCAGGCCCTCTCAACCTGAGATCTTCCGCGGCAAGTCTGAAGCCGTCATGTACTTCCTCTATTATGCTCAGCCTTGCCTGGCCTATTTTGGAAGGGTCATTTGCCAGCAGCATGCAGTAGCTTTGATTCTGCCCCCGGCCCACCCGGCCGCGGAACTGGTGTAGCTGTGAGAGGCCAAAGCGGTCGGCGCTCTCCACCATCATAACGGTGGCATTGGGTACGTCAATACCGACCTCGATCACCGGCGTTGATACCAGTATATCCAGCTTCCCGGAGTGAAAATGCCGCATGACGCTGTCCTTGTTTGCGGAACTCATCCGGCCGTGCAGAAGTCCGAGATTGAACTCGGGGAAAATCTCCCGGGCGAGGTATTCGTATTCGGCAACGGCTGCTTTGGCCTGTACCGACTCCGATTCTTCCACCAGCGGACAGAGGATGAATGCCTGCCTTCCCTCGTTTATCTCCCGGCGCAGGAAGGCGTAGCCGCTTTTTCTCTGCTCGGGCTTGAGCCACTTCGTCTTGATCACCTGCCGTCCCGGCGGTAGCTGGTCGATAACCGAGAGGTCTAGGTCTCCATACAGGGTCAGGGCCAGGGTGCGGGGAATTGGTGTCGCGGTCATTACCAGTACGTGAGGGTTGTATCCCTTCTGCCGTATTGCCTGTCGCTGGGCTACGCCGAAGCGGTGTTGCTCATCTATTACCGCCAGCCCCAGACGCTGGAAGGATATCCCCTTTTGAATAAGGGCATGCGTCCCGATGACGATGTCAACTTCTCCGTCAAGGATATACTGCTTTATTTTAGCTTTCTTTTGCCGGCCAGTATAACCGGTCAAAAGGGCAATACTGACCGGCCGTGGAAAAATTCCGGAATAGGAGTAGATATGTTCTCCGGTGTTGTTCTCATTGCCTGCCCTGGAGAGCAGGTTGCGGATGGTGGCGAAGTGTTGTTCGGCCAGAATCTCGGTAGGTGCCATTATTGTTCCCTGGTAGTCGCTTCCTACTGCTACCAGCAAAGCGGCGGTGGCCACCACTGTCTTGCCACTGCCCACTTCTCCCTGCAGCAGCCGTGACATCGGTCTGGCCAGCTCGAGGTCACCGGTTATCTCCTTGAGCACCCTGTGCTGTGCCGGGGTAAGGTCGAAGGGCAGGGAGGCGATAAAGCTGCCGAGTGTTGAATTATCGGTGTGTAGAGGTTTCCCCGGCTGGTTTTGCCATTCCCTGCGCTTGCTCAGGACGCCAAGCTGAAGCAGGAAGAGCTCGTCGAAGGCCAGTCGTATCCTGGCCTGGTCCTTGCTGCTTTCGTCATCGGGGTAGTGGGCTTGCTCTATAGCGGTTGTGAGGTCAAGCAGGCTGTGCTGTTCCTTAATACGCCGGGGCAGGAAGTCCTTGATGAGTTCCGACCAGCGGTCAACAGCCTCTTTCACTGTTTTTCTCATCTGTCGTGGGCGTATACCCGAAGTCAGGTGATAAATCGGGACCAGTCGCCCGGTGTGTACCAGGTCTTCGTCGCCTACCCTTTCCCATTCCGGCGACTGGAAAACGAAACTGCCTTTAAATACTGCTACTTTGCCGCTGAGGATAATTCTGGTGTTGGTGGTCAGGTTTTTGGCCATATAGGGATTGTTGAACCATACCACGCGAACATTACCTGTCTCATCTCCGACAACCGCTTCTGTGCTGCGACGACTGCCCAGTCTTACCTCCCTGGCCTGCCAGACGTTGACCACCACGGTTTCCACCTCGTCCATCCTGATCTGTGAGATGAATTTTCTCTGGCTGTAGTCGAGGTGACGGTGGGGGAAGAAATATAGCAGGTCACGAACGGTAAGTATGCCCAGTTTTTTCAGCTTCGCTGCCAGGCTTGTGCTGATACCACGGACTGCGGTAGCCGGTATATCCACGGATTGCCCCTCTGCTGGAGGCGGGTTTTCGGGACCTTTAGTCCGCCTTTTGATGGCGAGGTGTGGTGGCTTTTCTTCTGTAGTTTCGCCACTCTTTTTATCCTGGTTTTTCAGTGACCCGAGTATCCTGTATATCCACCTGGCACGCTCTTTCTTGCTCAGAGAGCTATAGCTGGTATTGAGAAGAAGGTCGATTCCAGCGGTGGTTGTGGAATTAGTTACGCTGTTGACAGGTTCGACTCTCTCTTCCCGCCACCGTTTTAGAAACCGGTCCAGACCACCAATTACTGCTTTGTCCTGGTACCCGGAGCGTTTCTCCAGTTCAAGGATCTTGCGCAAAGAATACTGATCTGGGGTCAAGTTTTTTTACCCTCCGATTATTTCTTTACTGGCTTTATTTACTATCCTATTGCCATTATACAATAAAGTGTCCTGCTGATTGGCCGTCTAACGGTATTGCAAGAGATGATTGAGCGGCTGCTCCATTTGACGGCCGAATTCTGGAGTTATAAAATGGCAGCGATTGGGCGATATGGCTGGAAAATACGATGTCATTATAGTTGGTGGTGGACCAGCGGGGATCTTTGCTGCTCTGGAGATCACCCGGCAGCCGGGCATAAGGGTGCTGCTGGTTGAGAAGGGCGAAGATATTGACAGGCGCAGTAACCTTGTCTGCGGTCTGGGTGGAGCCGGGGCATATAGCGATGGCAAACTGACACTTTCACCTCATGTTGGCGGAAACCTTGGAGAGTATCTGGGTGAAGATGATACCAGGCTTCTTATCGAATATGTCGATAAAATATACCTCAATTACGGTGCTCCGCAACGCCTCTACGGAACTGGTGATGAAATAGAGGGTATCGGCCGCAGAGCTTCGCGGGCTGGATTGCGCCTGATACCGGTGCCCCTGCGGCATATGGGCACAGAGCGTTGCCGCTCCGTGCTCAGGGGCATGCGAGATGAATTGATGCCGAAGCTTGACTTGAAAACTTCGACACCGGCCGCTTTCGTAAATGTTGAAGGTGGCAGAGTCAGGGGGATTGAAACCGCTGGTGGGGAAAAGTACGAATGTGATTACCTGGTGCTTGCCCCGGGACGGGAAGGGGCAGACTGGCTGCTGACACAGGCGGAGCTTCTGGGGTTGACGGTACATAATAACCCGGTGGATGTCGGCGTCAGGCTGGAGGTGCCGGCGGCGGTTATGGAAGATCTCACCGGTGTACTCTACGAGGCGAAACTGGAATTCTTCTCCAGAAGATTCGATGACCGCATACGCACCTTCTGTATGTGCCCGGCCGGTGAGGTTACCACAGAGTACACGGGTGGGGTCGAACCCATCGTTACGGTCAACGGTCACAGCCATTCTGATTATAAGAGCGACAATACTAATTTTGCCCTGCTGGTAAGCACCGACTTTACCGAACCCTTCCGGGAACCGATCGCTTACGGGAGATACCTTGCCAGGCTGGCCAATATTTTGGGTGGTGGGGTGCTGGTGCAGCGTCTGGAGGACCTGATGGAAGGTCGCCGTTCTACCGAGAGACGCATGCAGCGTGGTATTGTCCTGCCGACGCTACGCGAGGCTACGCCGGGGGACTTGAGTTTTGTCCTGCCTTACCGCCACCTCACCGGAATTCTGGAGATGATTCAGGCACTGGACAAGTTGGCTCCGGGAGTAGCCGACAGGCATACCCTTTTGTATGGCATAGAGGTTAAATTCTACTCATTCCGCCCGCAATTGAGCGCGGTACTGGAGACCGAAGTTGGCAATATCTTTATGGCCGGGGACGGCGCCGGAGTGAGTCGCAGTCTGGTCCAGGCATCGGCATCAGGTGTGGTAGCTGCCCGCGAGATATTGAAGAGGATCGGCGGCTGATCCACCATTTTAACGTTGACACGGTAACCGTTACTGGATAAAATGGTTTTGATTATCCAAAAGCCCCACTCCATTATTTTATCAGCGTGGGCTATTTTTTATGCTGGCATATTTTTGGTTCACGGTAGCGGAGGTTAAATATGGAAGCAAACCTCAGGGATAAGCTACAGGTCGATTTGCATCGGGCGATGAAGGAACGGGATGATGTCAGGCGTTCTGTGCTCCGGTTGGTTCTGGCGGCTATCAAGAATGCGGAGAAAAGTCAGCAGAAAGAGCTTGATGATTCCGATGTCCTGGGAGTTATCGCCAGAGAGGTCAAGCAGCGCGATGAGAGTATCGAGTTTTTCAAGCAGGGAGAGCGGCCCGACCTGGTATTCAGAGAAGAGGCGGAAATGGCGGTTCTCAAGGAGTATTTGCCCCGGCAGCTGTCCCGGGATGAGATAGTTAACGAGGCACGCCGTGTTATACAGGAAGTCGGTGCGGAGGGGGTCAAGGATAAGGGAAGGGTAATGTCGCGGGTAATGCCCCAGCTTAAAGGGAGGGCTGATGGCCGGCAGATAAACGAGATAGTGACCGAGCTACTCGGCTAGTTACTTGGCCCCGGCATCTGTTTGTATGCCAGCGGAAAAACCGCTGGCAAGCGTTTTCTGGATGTAATAGCATGGTAGGCTGATGCATAGAATTGAAGTTGCTTTGAAAAGACATCTTCCTGATGCCAGAGGGCTTCAGCTGGTGAGGGATATCAATGACCTCGGAATAAATTCCATTAACTATGTTCGCGTGATCGACATATACTGGCTTGATGCCGACCTCGCTTCGGGTGAGTTGGATTTCATCTCTTCCAATCTGTTTGCGGATCCGGTAACCCAGGATTATTGTTATGACCGGAGCCCTGGCTTTGGCGATGAAGATGCTCCGGACCACCATTCTATTGAGGTTGCCTACAATGCCGGAGTAACTGACCCCCTCGAAGCAACCGTTTTTAAAGCACTCGACGACCTCGGTGTAATTGGGGTCAGGGCAATTAGAACCTCACACAGGTATCTGCTGAACGGTCTTCTTGATAATCAGCAACTGGAGGATATCGGCAACAGGCTACTGGTTAACCCCATTATCCAGCATGTTGTCAGCGGAGAGCCGGTAGGTTTCCTCCCCTCTCCGGGGTATCGATTTTCTCTCAAGGAGGTTGATCTGGCCAGGGAAGGGAGGCAGTTCGGCTTCAGTGTCGATGAACTTGCTGCTATCACCCGGTATTTTCGCAGCCTGGGACGCAATCCCACTGATATAGAATTGGAAACACTGGCCCAGACTTGGTCCGAACACTGCGTCCACAAGACATTCAAGTCCAGAATCAGGATGGGTGGTGAAACGATAGATAACCTTATCCAAGATACCATAATGAAGGTGACCCGTGAGCTGGGAAAACCCTGGTGTCTTTCGGTGTTCTCCGATAATGCCGGGGTAATTGATTTTGACGGGAAGCAGGCACTATGTTTTAAGGTGGAGACTCACAACCATCCATCTGCAATCGAGCCATACGGCGGTGCGGCTACCGGAATAGGAGGGGTGGTGCGTGACCCACTGGGAACCGGGAAGGGTGCAAGGCCGATAATGAACACGGATGTTTTCTGCTTTGCTCCTCCTGATTATCCCTACCAGAGGTTGCCCCGGGGAGTGCTCCATCCCCGGCGTACTTTTAAAGGCGTGCGTGCCGGTGTGGCTGACTACGGCAACCGTCTGGGTATACCTACTCTGAATGGAGCGGTGCTGTTTGACGAGCGTTATCTTGCCAATCCCCTTGTATTCTGTGGTACGGTGGGTATAATGCCCCGCGATTATGCCCGCGGTGGCGAGCAGAAGCCCGGTGACCTGGTGGTGGTGGTTGGTGGCAGAACCGGGCGGGATGGCATCCACGGGGTTACTTTTGCCTCGGAGCAATTGACCGGGGAATCGAGCTCCACATCGCTCAGTGCCGTTCAGATTGGCAATCCCATAGTGGAGAAAAAGGTAATCGACGTTCTGCTCGAGGCCCGGGACCGCAATCTTTACAACCGGATAACCGACTGTGGGGGTGGCGGGCTCTCTTCGGCAGTTGGCGAGATGGGTGGCGATACCGGGGTGAAGGTGGATCTGGACCGGGTGCCCTTGAAGTATTCCGGGCTCAGCTATTCTGAGATATGGATATCGGAGTCTCAGGAACGTATGCTGCTAGCAGTCCCGCCGGATTGTATAGCGGAAATAAAAGAACTTTTTGCCTCGGAGGGTGTGGAGGCTGCGGTTGTTGGTGAATTTACCGATGACCGCATGCTCAGGCTATTTTATGATGGCAATCTTGTGTGCGATCTCGGGATGGAATTTCTTCATGGTGGAATACCCCAGGTCGAGCGGGAGGCAGAGTGGGAGCGGGTGGTTTATACCGAACCGAACTTCTGCTGTCCGGAGGACCTGGGTCCTGCACTCATGGAGATTTTGGGGTCATGGAATGTGTGCAGTAAGGAGTGGGTTATCCGACAGTACGACCATGAGGTTCAGGGTGCAAGTGTTCTCAAACCGCTTGTTGGGCGGGAGAATGATGGCCCGGGAGATGCCACGGTAATCCAGCCGTTGCCAGACTCGACCATGGGTGCCATAGTATCGTGTGGGATAAATCCCCGTTATGGGGAAATAGATCCCTACTGGATGGCGGCTTCCGCGATTGACGAAGCCCTGAGGCAGATTATCGCAGTTGGTGGTAATCTGTCCCGCGTTGCCCTGCTGGATAACTTCTGCTGGGGTGATGTCCAGCAACCGGATATACTGGGCGCCCTGGTCAGGGCAGCCAGGGCGTGCTATGACTTGGCACTTGTCTTTGAGACGCCGTTTATTTCTGGCAAGGATAGTTTGTACAATGAATTTGAGGATAAGGGCAAAATTATATCTATCCCACATACACTGCTTATCTCGGCGGTTGGCGTTATGGAGGATACCCGTCGGGCAGTATCAATGGATTTCAAGAATGCGGGTAATATCATCTATATCGTTGGCAGTACCTGGGAAGAAATGGGGGGCTCGGCTTACCTGATGACCCGCGATCTTACTGGGAATAGCGTGCCGATGGTAAGGCCGCACCAGGCCAAGTGGTTGATGGAGAGGTTGGCCAAAGCTACGGCCGGCGGGCTGGTCAGGTCATGCCATGACTGCAGTGAGGGTGGTATCGGGGTGGCTTTAGCCGAGATGGCTTTCGCCGGAGGAACGGGTGCGCTGGTTCACCTGAGATCGGTAGCGCTCGGTGAACGGATGGACAGGGATGATTACGTTCTTTTTTCGGAGTCGAACAGCCGGTTTCTGGTCGAAATAAGGCCTGAGGATGAAGAGAGGTTTATCGATATTATGGGAGAAGGTGTCCAATTTGCCGCTATCGGGCAGGTGACCGGAAATGGGATGCTTGAGGTTTATGGTCTTAAAGGCAATCGCATTCTCTATGAGAAAGTTGGCCTTCTCAAGGAAGTCTGGCAAAAGCCACTACGCTGGTAGCAACCAATGAGAAAAAGAATCAGAGCCCTTATAATGCGCGCCCCGGGCACCAACTGTGATGCTGAGACGGCATTCGCCTTCCGGGAAGCTGGAGCGGACGTAGCACTGGTGCATATCAACAAAATAATTGGACGGGGTGAGGTACTTTCTGATTATCAGATAATCGTTATTCCGGGAGGTTTCACCTATGGTGATGACATCAGCGCCGGAAAGGTGTTTGCCAACGAGCTCAGACTCAAGCTGGGTGACGATATACGCGTCTTTATCGAACGCGGGGGGCTGATACTTGGTATCTGCAATGGGTTTCAGGTTCTGGTGAAAGCCGGGTTTTTACCGGGAGGGGGTAAAGCTGAACAGGCGGTCACACTCGCTACCAACGACTCGGGGCGGTTTGAGTGCCGCTGGGTGTATCTCAAGGTCAACAGCCAAAGCCCCTGCCTCTTTACCGAAGGAATTGATTTTATGTATCTTCCGGTTGCCAATGGAGAAGGAAAGGTGGTTACCTGTGGCGAGTCGTTGCCTGATTCCAATATTGTCCTGACCTATACCGATCGGTACGGTAATACAAGTCCCGGCTATCCCGATGATCCCAGCGGTTCGGATGGTCATATTGCGGGTATCTGTGACGAAACCGGGCGCATATTTGCCCTGATGCCTCACCCCGAGCGCTATGTCCGTTCTACCCATCACCCGCGCTGGACCAGGGAAAGGGAACGGGTAGTGGAGTACGGTGATGGTTTTGCTATTTTTCGTAATGCTGTCAGGTGGGCTCGCAAAATTTAGCCCCCGGATCAAGATTTATCTGTAATAGTGCCGAGAACCAGCTTCATCTCGAGTTCCAGTTGACCTTTAGGTGTACCGGTTTCAATCATTGACCAGGGTAACGTCTCGTCAGCGGGCCAGGTATGGTGAGCATAGTAATCGATGTCCAGATTGCAATCGGCCGCTGCCTCCCGCCAGCCCGACAGAGAAAACTCATTAACCGCAGCAAGAACCTGTGATACGTCACCGTCGCCACGCGATAGTATTGCCTGTATCTGGCTCCAGGCTGGGCTTTCACTCTTAACCCTGATGCCCTTTTGCGGCAGGCTTTTTTTCATCACAGCAAGAGTGCGGTTTAACTGCTCGGGTCTTGCCATTGGTAGCCACTGCAGGGGTGTATGTGCCTTGGGTACGAATGGGGACACTTTGAGAATGATTCTTGTACCGCTTCTCTTGCGGTCGATAAGGCTTTTACTCTCGGTGACAAGCCGGATAATTTCTTCAGTATCCTGTTCGGTCTCGGATGGCAGGCCGATCATGAAGTAGAGTTTAATCTGTTTAATCCCGGACCCGGCTGCAGTATCTACCGCTTGCAGTATATCTTCCTCGGACAGGCTTTTTCTGATCAGGTTACGCAGTCGTGATGAGCCGGCCTCGGGGGCGAAGGCGACCGATTTCACCTGGCTTCTGGCCAGTTCTCCGAGTAAAATGCGGGAAAGCGGTCTCATCCGGAGTGAACTTACGGACAGACCCATACCCATTTCTTTCAGATGGAATACCAGTTTTTCTATTTCGGGATGGTCGGTTACCGCGGGTCCAATCATCCCCAGGCGTTTTCTGTGTTTTAATCCTTCCCTCGCTTGCTCTATCAGAGTATCCGTGGAGCGAAAACGTGCCGGTCCGAAGGAGTTACCCACCATGCAGAAGCGGCAACCCCAGCTGCAACCGCGCCCTACTTCAATCAAATAGAGATTGCTCAGCTCGGTATTCCGGGTAAGAATGGTACTGGTAGCCGGGTGTTCATCGAGGTTTTCTGCACGCTGGAGAATTGAAATACTATCCTGATGGCGATGTGGTAAATAGATGCCCGGTATCGGTGATAATGCTCTCAGGAGCTCGTCTCGTTTATCTCCGATGGCATCGACCAGTACCTCGATCAGCTGATCCATGACAGGCTCTGCTTCGCCGATGCAGAAAAGGTCGAAAAAGGGTGATAGGGGGGAGGGATTGCTCGATATGCATGGGCCCCCGGCTATGACCAGCGGGTGAGACTCATCCCTGTCGGCGGCATATATGGGCAGGCCGCTTGACTTGAGGATCCCCATGATGTTGATGTAGTCGACCTCGTAGCTTACAGAGAAGGCAATTATGGAAAAATCGGCGAGCGGTCGCTGTGATTCCAGGCTTATAAGGGGCATCAGATTCCCCTTATTATCCCTTTCTCCGAAAACTCTCTCGCAGACCACCCTGCTGTGTGCATTGAACAGGCTGTAAAGGACATGTATCCCCACGCATGACATACCCAGATAGTATGAGTTGGGGTAGACAAGGGCAACGGGAATACGTCCACCCCAGTTCTTGATAATAGTTCCCTTTTCCCCGGAAAGGCGGTTTCTTGCCCTCTTTATTTCTTCCCAGCCCATGTAGTGCTTACCTGGCCCCCACTACCTCCAGCAGCTTTGCAGAAAACGGGAGTTGATCTTGATTACCCTATCGGCAACCGTCCGCAGCCGCAGGGAGGTGGTTTCCTTGCCAAAGAGGGCGACTTCGACATGTTTACCGTTATCCTTTACCGACTGAAGGGCGCCCACGAAGTCGTTGTCGCCGGCGACCAGGATGGCGACGTCATAGTTGTTCTTAAAGCTGTGTGTGATCATATCGGTGGCTAGTTGGATATCGACCCCCTTTTCGTAGGGAGGGCTGCTCGGCCAGTGGTGATAAACTAGGCGCCCTATACGCAATTCAGTATAGGGCACTGCACTTACGTGGTTGAGGAAGGTTTGCTGGTCGCGATAACGTTCCGGCTCCTGTTTCAGCCCCACTCTGGCATTGTAGTAGTATATTCTGACTAGACGGCGCTTACGCAGCAGCTTATTGCAAAGCTTACCGATATCGATATCGGCTCTTCCGAAAAAGGTCTTCAGGGAGTGATAGAGATTGCTCCCGTCGATAAATATCATAACCCGCTCTGCGTTGTCGCCCATATAACACCTCAGCTTAAAACCTGCTTTGAGTCCAGTCCATCAAGGACAAGTATATAGCCTCCGGGGTTAAAATGCTAATTACCGCTGGGCGATGCGTTCAAAGGGGAATGAAATGAGTCGGGATGTTTATCCGAAAGCGGAAACGGACCGCGATTCCACAAATTCATTCCGATGAGGGGTGAAAGCCTATTTGTGGCTTATTGGGGTCAGCAGCCTCGGTCACTTTGCCGAACTTGGCCTCGTATTTATCCAAGTTTTCTTTCAGGGCGGAAACCATCCTTTTCATATGGCCGGGGCTGATGACGATACGGGATGTCACAGAGCCCACCGGTGGTATTATCATCATGAAGTCCAGGATAAATTCCTCCCTTGTGTGGGATGCAAACATGTTATTGGCATATACCCCGCCGCGGAGCTTCTCCGGGAAGGCGATTTTCACCTGTTTCTTTTTATCGTTTTCTGCCATAACAAATCTCCTTACTCAAGTTATCAAAATGGTCTCTTCATGGTTAACTAGCACTTGGTATAGCCGCAGATCGGGCAGATGAAGCAGCCTTCCTGATAGACAAGCAGGTTACCGCATTCGGGGCACTGTCCGGCCATGTTCTTGATGAGGCCATAGTCTTCCAGCTTGGGTTTCCCTTCGTAGCCGGTAGCATGCTTTTCCAGCACGCTGGCAATGGCATCGGCGCAGGAAAGAATCGATTTGCCCTTTTCCCAGGCGATTGACGGGCAGCGGATGCCGCGAAGCTGCCTGATTATTGAGATGACATCCACTCCCGAGCGAAGTGAAAGTGAAATCAGACGGCATATAGCTTCCAGCTGTGCCGAGGCACAGCCGCCTGCCTTACCGAGACTAGAGAACACCTCACAGATGCCCCTTTCGTCCGAGTTTACCGTTACGTAGAGGTTGCCACACCCGGTGGTTACCTTCTCCGTAACACCTGTGGTTAACTTGGCCCGTTTCCTCGGTACCAGCGCTTTTTCTTCGGTTTTCTCTGTTTTATCTGTCTTACCGGTGGATAGTACCTGGCCCTCCCGGCTACCGTCACGGTAGATGGTTATCCCTTTCAGGCCCTCTTCATATGCCATAAGGTAAACCCGGGCGATATCCTCAACCGTGGCTTCCCGTGGGAAGTTGACTGTTTTGGATACTGCATTGTGAGTGTGATGCTGAAAGGCGGACTGCATTTTAATGTGCCATTCTGCCGTTATATCGTGTGCGGTAATGAATAACGATTTGATACTATCGGGTACTTCGTCGATATCACGGAGGCTGGTGCCGTCTGCCAGTCTGCGCATCAGTTCTTCGGAATAGAAGCCTCCCCTCTTCGCTACCTCTTCGAAGTGTGGGTTTACTTCGATAAACTGTTCACCGTCCAGTATATTGCGCTTGTAGCTCAGGGCGAAAAGCGGTTCGATACCACTGGAGCAACCGGCGATGATACTCAGGGTCCCGGTAGGAGCTATGGTGGTACAGGAGGCATTTCTCCTTCGAGATCCTTCTGGTGTATCGTAGATGCTGCCCTCAAAGGTCGGGAATACTCCCCTTTCGACGGCCAGTTCCTCGGAGGATTTTGCTGATTGTTCGGTGATAAACCTCATAATATCCGAGGCAATCTCGAGCGCTTCCTGGGAGCTGTAGGGGACCCCCAGGCTGATCAGCATATCGGCAAACCCCATCACGCCGAGACCTATTTTCCTGGTCTTCTTTGTCATCTCCTCTATTTCCGGCAGGGGGAAGCAGTTGACCTCGATTACATTGTCCAGGAATCTTACCGCTGTCCTGACCACTTTTGCCATTTTCGAGTAATCTATCCGGAATGTTCCATCTACCGCGGTTACCATCTGTGACAGGTTGATTGAGCCCAGGTTGCATGACTCGTAAGGTAGCAACGGCTGTTCACCGCAGGGGTTTGTGCTTTCGATGTAGCCCAGCTTTGGCGTGGGGTTATCGTGGTTGATGCGGTCGATGAAGACAATGCCCGGGTCTCCGGTTTTCCAAGCTATGCTGGTCAGTTTCTGGAATACCTCCTTGGCATTTAGCTTGCCGGCTATCTCCCCGTTATGTGGATTGATCAGGTTGTATTCGGTACCGGACTTGACCGCTTCCATAAACTCGCTGGTTACCGCCACTGAGATATTGAAATTGGTCAGTGAGGTAAGGTCTTCCTTTGCCGTGATGAATTTTACTATATCGGGGTGATCGATGCTGAGTATGCCCATATTGGCTCCCCGGCGCATTCCTCCCTGCTTGATGACATCGGTGGCAACGTCAAACGCCCTGATGAATGAGACCGGTCCGCTGGCAACTCCACCCGTAGATCCCACCCGGTCGTTTTCTGGCCTTAATCTGGAAAAGGAAAAACCGGTCCCACCGCCGCTTTTATGTATGAGGGCGGTGTTTTTTACGGCGTCAAATATAGATTCCATGGAATCCTCAACGGGTAATACAAAGCATGCCGATAGCTGTCCAAGCTCGCGTCCGGCATTCATCAGCGTTGGGGAGTTGGGTAAAAACTGGAGGCTGGACATAAGCTGGTAAAATTCCTCTTCCACTGACCCGGTATCGGCGTCAGGGTTATAGATGGTTTCGGCCGAGGCGATGGTACGAGCTATCCGGCGGAACATTTCCTGTGGTGTTTCGACCACCTGACCGCTGCTGTCTTTCTTGAGGTATCTGCGCTCCAGAACACGAAGGGCGTTTTCGCTGATGCTGGCTTCACGGGCCGGTTTCACCTCTGGATTTAGCTTGGCAGATTTCATTTCTGGTGTAGCCTCCTTCTCTGATTTTCGAGCTTTATCTTCCATCTCCTTTTGGACCATGATTTCCTCTACCATGGCCTGAATCTCGTTGGCACTGGTATGCCGTACTGGTTTATGCGGGGAACCGGGCACCAGGTTTTCCATGCCAGGAAGCGGTTTTTCTTTGAATTCTGCCCGGTTCGACTGCTCCAGACGATCGATCACCTGTTTGGTCAACTCGTCGATCAGACTGCGGTCGGCAATGCCCATCGATTCGGCGGCAGCGAAGACGATTCTGGCTACCCGGGTATGGTCCGTCTGTAGCATTTTATTCTCCGGCGTGCTTTCATTTTTCATTTTTGATAACCGTCCTTACTATCGTGCGGGCTTGATCAGGATTCAAGCGGAAGCAGGGGTAACTGGTTAACCGGCCGCTGGGACCGGGCCGGTCCATTGCCGAGTAGGTTCTCCAGTTCCTGCTTCATTGCAGTGACATCGGCGAAACCGTGGTAAACGCTGGCAAAGCGGATGTAGGCAATATGGTCCAGATCTTTCAGCCCCTCAATCACCATATCACCGATGGTTGCCACCGGTATTTCCGATTTATTAAGACTATAAAGCGCGGCTTCGATTTCTGCCACGAACCTTTCGATGGTACCTTCGGGAATGGGGCGCTTTTCACAGGCCCTGCGGATGCCCGTCACCAGCTTGTCCCGGTTGAACTCTTCGCGGCGCCCGTCTTTTTTCAACACGACTAGGCTTACTGCTTGCAG
>JAGYOC010000177.1 GCA_018399795.1 Dehalococcoidales bacterium | reverse complement strand
AGGGGGTCCGGCTTTTTAGCACCCAGGAAAGATCTTTAATAGATAGTTGACTTTGCAATTCTAAAAGAGTATATTTATATCGATATAATTTAATCTTTTAGTGTGACTTTCTTGGAGGCTGTCATGAAAAATACATCAATTTTAATTGCGTTAAGCGTGTTTACCCTAGCCCTGGGTGCGGTACTCAATCTCTCTACTATTGCTTTCGTTCCGGGTTCCATCGGTGTTGCCCTCGGAGTAACCCTTCTCAAAGCCGGAAAGCGGGGCAGCGGAGAGACTTGCTTGAAATAATTCGGGTTGGATCAGTTATATCCCCAGGAGCTGGGGTAGTTCCTTCAGGTGTCGAATGTGATAATCGATATACTGACCGTACTCTCCGGCATCAGCCTGGGCGGGGTTGTACCAGCAGGTCTTGAGGCCGTACTGTTTTCCGCCCATAATATCGGAGACCAGGTTATCCCCGATAATCAGCACCGATTCGGGGGTGGGATTACCCAAGCGCTCCAGGGTTCGCTCAAACATAAGGGGGTCCGGCTTTTTAGCCCCCAGCTCATCGGAGATAAAAATATCTTCAAAGAACTCTTCCAGTTCGGTTACGCCGATCCGCTGACGCTGGGTATCTTTAAAGCCGTTGGTGATAATCGCCTTTCTGATCTCCGGGAAGCCGTGCAGATACTCAAGCAGTTCACGGGCTCCCGCCTCCAGCTGCTTGGATTGGGAGAAGTAGTGCAGGTAGGTTTCGCTAAACTGTGCCGCCGGGATGTCTGTGACAATTCCCCCCTTTTCAAGCAGTAGCTCAAAACGGCGGAGTCGCAGCTCGGCGGAGCTTATTTCTCCGGTTTCAATCAAACGCCACAGTTTGCGGTTCTCCCGGCGGTAGATCTCGAACAGCTGCGGCTCAGGGGATATTCCGTATTCTTCCAGGGCCCCTTTAAGGCCGTGCTCCTCGGAGGCGTCATAACTTATAAGGGTATCGTCAAAATCAAACAGCAGAATATCCATATGTACTTACTCCCTCTTCCAGTTGTGTTCCGCCGTTATCCGGCGGATGGCGGCAGTTGTTTCTTCCATGCTCACATGCCCCAGG
>JAGYOC010000176.1 GCA_018399795.1 Dehalococcoidales bacterium | reverse complement strand
TTTTTATGTACATCAGGGAGTGATTGTATCACTGACCGATGAGTATCCACTCTGGTTCGGCCGTGAACAGGACTCGAACGGGGCTCGATTAACAACCTGGCTGCCGGAGTCGCATATTCACGGCTATCCCGATAAGTATGTGCAGTCCCGTTATATCCACACTATGCAGTACGTGGCGGGGCTGCTGCGGGACAAGGGCTTGGGGAATAAAACCCTCGGTCTGGAGATGGACGGCTACTGGTTCAATGCAAAGATGTTTGTCGAGCTTGATGAACAGCTGCCGAATGCCGTCCTTATGGACGCAACCAACCTGGTGAACTGGGTTAAGACGGTTAAAAGTCCACCGGAAATCGAGTATATGCGGCAGGCTTCGCGAATTTGCAGAAATGTGATGGACACAGCAATCGAGAATATCGAAGTGGGTGTCTGGGAGAAGGATGTCGCGGGCAAGGTGGTTGCCGCTCAGATTACAGGCACCGATGAATACGGAGGTGATTCTCCGGCTATCTTCCCGATTATGCCTTCTGCCGAACGCACTTCTACCGCCCATCTGACCTTTGATCCCGACCGCAGCTATCAGTCCGGAGATGTAGTGCTGCTTGAATTGGCCGGAGCGCGGTATCATTATCATGCACCCCTGTCACGGACTGTCTTCTTAGGCCGGCCGCCGGAGGATTTGCAGAAAGTTGCAGAGGTGGTGGTGAAGGGGCTCAATGACACCCTTAGCTTTATTAAGCCGGGGGTCACCGCTGAAGAGGTCGAGGAGCGCTGGCGAAGCAATTTGAAGGGTACCGGAGTGGAAAAACCCTCGCGGGTAGGTTACTCCTACGGCCTGAACTTTGTACCGGACTGGGGGGAGCATACAGTCAGCCTGCGTCCGGGTGATAAAACCGTTTTGCAGCCGGGTATGACCATCCATTTCATGCCGGGGATTTGGCTGGATAAGTACGGTTTTGAGAACAGCGAACCCTTTTTGGTCACGGAACAGGGTTGCGAGAAGTTTATTGATTATCCGCAGCAATTATTTGTAAAATAGGTTTTCTCACACAGCCAAAGGAGTGATTCATGAAGGTATGTAAATTTGGAGGCAGCTCGGTAGCTGAAGCTGCCCAGATCAGAAAAGTAAAGGCGATAGTTGAGCAGGATTTAAGCAGACGGATAATTGTTGTATCCGCCCCTGGAAAGCGAAACAAGCAGGATGAGAAAATAACCGACCTGCTGTACAGCTGTCATGCAAAGGTACAGAAGGGCGAATCGATAACTGCGACCTTTGAAATTATCCGGTCCCG
>JAGYOC010000175.1 GCA_018399795.1 Dehalococcoidales bacterium | reverse complement strand
TCGGGGTGAGAGGATTTGAACCTCCGACCACCTGAACCCCATTCAGGTGCGCTACCTGGCTGCGCTACACCCCGACGTTGATATCAGCACCACCAGTTATCAAGATATTAGCATAATTCACCCTGCCGGGCAACATGCCGTCGCTGTAAGCTCTGCAATGGACAGGGATGGCTTGAATTTGCTAACATTGATTTCGGGGAGGAGAAAGCTGTTCTATAAAGCACTCTGAAGATGGCAGTTTATGGGACAGTGACATCATTATGTCGGTTCGGAAAATGCATCAGCTTCCGCACGATTCGGTTCTGAGGCAGAAGGCGAAGAAGGTGTCCTCTATCGATAAATCGGTTCAGCGCCTGATCGATGATATGATTGAGACCATGCATTACTCGGAGGGCGTAGGGCTGGCCGCGCCGCAGATCGGGGTATCGCTGAGGGTGATAGTGCTACAGATGCCGGAAGAAGAGCCGGTGGCCATCGTCAACCCGGAGATTGTCAAGCGCAGCGGTGAGCGCGAGGTCACCGAGGCCTGCCTGAGTGTTCCAGGCTATAGCGGTGAGATAAAGCGCTCGCTTTCGGTTACGGTCAAGGGCCTGGACAGGCAGGGAAAGGCAATCAGGATTAAGGGCGAGGGGCTGATGGCACAGGCCCTGGAGCATGAAATCGACCACCTCGATGGGAAGCTCTATATCGACCGTGTCGAGAGTGTGGATAAGCTGTACCGTGTGGTACCCGAATCCGATGCCGGGGGGATGTGAGACACGGGTATTGACATAATCACCAGTTCCCCCAACCACGTTTGTCTTTCATATTCCGGCCCTGAATACCGGAAGGAAAATTGCTACCATGAAGACCCTTTTGCAGTGCGATTTCGACGGTACCATTACCACTGAAGACGTGAGCTTCCTGATTTTGGACGCCTATGGCGATAGAGGGTGGCGGCGGATGTTTCAGGATTACAAGGATGGCAAGATATCGGTGGGGCGTTTCAATACTCTGGCTTTTGCCACTGTCCGAGAGGATAGAGAAATCCTGCTTGACCTGGTGAGAAAAAAAGCCAGATTGAGGCCTGGTTTCCGGGACCTGGTCGCCTTCTGTCAGGACAATAATGTGGAATTCGCCATCGTATCAAATGGTCTGGATTTCTACATCAGGGCGATCCTTCAGGATATCGGAATGGAGGATGTCAGGGTATTCTCAGCAACGACCAGGTTTGTTGGTGGCGCTGTTGAGGCACGCTACATCGGGCCGGAAGGAACCATAATAGAGGATAGATTCAAGGATGCCTACCTAACGTTGTTTCAGCAAGAGGGGTACAGTGTGATATATGCCGGTAACGGTATTTCCGATGCCGGGCCGGCCAAGCAAGCATATCACTGCTTTGCTACCGGTGACCTGCTCGCCTACTTTAAGAAAAACGGCGTTGACTTCACCCCTTTCGAAGACCTCAATGACATAGTTGACGGCCTCAGGTCTCTGAAACTGGCATAGACTTGGGGGGGGCCTGTGGTGGCCGGCATAAGCAGCGGTTCAGGCAGTTGTTTTACTGATGCTCAGGCCGGGGAAGTGCAATTCCTCTTATCATCGACGCAATCGATACAGCAGAGAAAGACTACGGGCTCAGTTTCGCTGGGGTTCTTGATGGCGTGGGGTTCGAAGGAATAGGTATATGCGAAATCCCCCGGTTTCACCTCTTTTTCCTCAACAGTGCCATCCTTGTCCACAGCACAGCAGATTGCGTTACCGCTTACCAGATACATTATCTGCGTGTATTTGTGGCTGTGCATGGGAATTTCTCCCTTCGGCCCGATGGTGAAGTGACGCAGAGCGTGATTGTGCTGATATTCCTCGCCGCCGAGGTCCTTATGAGTCAGCCATCTTACCTGTACTTTCTTAACGGGGTAGATGTTACCCTGGTACTCTATCTCTTTCACATGGGTTGCCGCAACCTCACCGGTGCTCATGCAGATCATTTTTCCCTCCCGCAGTTTATTTAGGATTTAGTTTATAGTTGGCCGGATGAGTGATAAATGGCCATCACAAGTTTCGTTCCCCGAATATCCTTGTACCTATTCTCACTATATTGGCGCCTTCCTCGAGTGCAACCCGGTAGGAATTGGTCATCCCCATGGAGAGGTAATGCATCTCTATGCCGGGAATATCCAGTCTCTTGATTTCGTCAAAGAGATTCTTTGTTTCCCTGAAGAAGGGGCGAGAGTCTTCCGGGTTTCCCTCCATTGGACCCATCGTCATCAGCCCCATTACACTGACGTTACGGCAGTTGGATACTTCTCTTATCATATCCTCAAGGTTGTCGGGGAAAATACCTGTTTTCTGTCTTTCCCTGCCGCTGTTTACCTCGATGAGAACCGGCATTGACTTCCCGATTTGGACGCATCTCCGGTCTATCTCCATGGCTATATCGGGTGAATCGATGGTCTCTATCATGTCAAATATTTTTACTGCCTTGCTTACCTTGTTCTTCTGAAGGGAGCCTATAAAATGCCATTTTACCCGATTACCAATTACCTGGTAGGCACGCTCTGCTTCCTGGATGTAATTTTCGCCGATAATTGTTATTCCTGCATTGATAGCCTCGATTATCTCTTCCGGGGTACGGGTCTTGGCCGCGGCTACCAGTGTTACTCCGTCGGGAAGCTCCTCCAGGATCATTCTGACATTTTCCCCTATCGCCATAATGTCGATTTCCTCCAGCAACCTTGTGACGGGATATTTTAGCACGTTCTTGACACTACTTTAAACGCTATGATACCATTTAATGGACATAAGTTCAAATAAAATCAATTCTGAACATGAGTAAAATAGTATAGGATCTCAGGAATATTATTGGGCAGGATACCGAAGTTTCGCTGTGTCGCTTCTATACCGGAGGTCACCTTTTTCAAACCGGTGGGAATACCCTATCGTCTCTTGAAGGAGGTATGTCTTTCCGTTGAAGAGGCGGAGGCGATAAGGTTGAAGGACTTGGAGGGTCTGGAACAGACGGACTGTGCTCGGCGGATGAATATTTCCCGGCCCACCTTCCACCGGGTGCTGGCGGCAGCACGCAGCAAGCTGGCCGATGCTCTGCTTAACGGAAAGGCGATACGTATTGAAGGCGGTGTCTTCGAGATGGAGGTGCGCCGCTTCTACTGCATAAATGGGCACCAGTGGGACGTTACTTTTCAAGATATGGTGGAGAAACCTCCCCGGCTATGTCCTACCTGTGAATCGCCAAATATAATAGCCATGCAACCATCGAGGAAGAGCTATTCTTATCAGGGGAAGAGGGTGGGAGAAGCAGGTGTTGAACAGAGTATTTCAGAAAATATTACCTGAAACAGAAATAACGGTGTTTACCTTTTACATTTGAACAAAACATAAGAAAGGGAGGAGAAGCAAGTAATGAAGATAGCCGTATCAGCCAGTGCCCCCGGTCTCGATGCTGAAGTTGACCCCCGTTTTGGGCGCTGTCCCTATTTTGTTATCGTCGACCCGGAAACAAAGCAGTTCGAAGCGATGGAGAATCCTGCTATCATGGCATCTGGCGGCGCTGGTATTTCCAGCGCTCAGGCGATTGCGGGTAAGGGGGTAAGTGCGGTGCTTACCGGTAACTGTGGCCCCAATGCCTACCAGGTGCTTTCTGCTGCCGGGGTAGGTATTTTGACGGGAGTAAGTGGCAAGGTCAGCGATGCTGTCGATGCCTATAATTCCGGTAAGTATCAGCATACTGGTCAGCCCACGGTAGACGCGCATTTCGGTATGGGAGCCGGGGCTGGCAGAGGCATGGGACGCGGTATGGGGAGAGGGATGAGAGCCAGTAGTGCATCGGCAGGTGAATCTGTGGCCTCGCAGCGGAATGATACGACCCAGGAGTTGAAGGACCTGAAAGAAAAGCTGAAGGTGCTTTCGGAGCAGCTATCCAGTATCCAGCGTTCCATAGAAGAGATGGAGAATATGTAGTGCGCTGCCTGAGAATTTGTCAATCAGGTACAGCAAATTATTGGAGGTGTGGTTATGCCTAGAGGAGATAGAACAGGGCCGCCCGGAGGTTCTGGACCGATGACAGGAAGAGGAATCGGACGTGGTGGGCAGGGTGCCGGCAGGATGGGTGGCAACCGCCCCGGTGCTGGCCCCAGCGGCAAATGTGTTTGCCCTGCCTGCGGAGCCAAGGTTGATCATCAGCGTGGTACACCGTGCTACGATATCAGTTGCCCCAAGTGCGGAGCCCGGATGACGAGGGGATAGTCAGGCAGAAAATTTTCTCTGCGGAAAATTCTCTGGTGTCTTTGTCTGCCTCCGGGCCGGAGGCAGACTGAAGCTGGCCGGTCTATTGGATGACATGCTGGCGGGGGAGATAGGCCTTTGCCGGCAGTTATTCTTTGCTGGTATAGTATTGATATACACAGGAGGAAGCAATAGATGAGATGTGCCGTACCGGTAACCGGTGGTCTGCTTGCTCAGCACTTTGGTCACTGTGAGCATTTTGCTTTTATTGATATCGACGAGGGACGGGGGGAGATTATAAAAAAGGAGATGGTAACCTCGCCCGGGCATGAGCCCGGTTTGTTGCCTGCATGGCTGGCAGAAGAGGGGGTTACCGTGGTTATCGCCGGTGGTATGGGTTCTCGTGCACAGGGTCTATTTGAACGGAGCGGAATCAAGGTAGTAATTAACGTGATGCAGACGGAACCGGAAAAGGCGGTGATGGATTATCTGGCCGGGGAACTGAAAATTGGCGAAGATATCTGCGACCATTGAGGGGTATTATGATCCTGGTGTGCAATGGGGCAGATAAGAATAATGAGGGGAGATTGTGATGGTTACTGAGGAGCAGGTAAGGAAGAGTATCGGGGAGATACTGGTACCGGGGGTCAAGCGTAGTCTTAAGGATATGAACCTGTTGAGAGATGTTGCTGTGGATGAGGACAAGACAAGCGTTACTCTGGCCTCCTCAGGCCTGAGTGAGGGTGTACAGGACTGGCTCAGGAGTAAAATAAAGGATGCTGTTGCCGGTTTGAAAGGCGATATAACCGCGGAGGTGACCTTTATTGACGTCAAGGTAACCGAGGTCAATGATATTGGAGCGGTAATCGCGGTAATGAGTGGTAAGGGTGGTGTGGGTAAATCGCTGGTAGCTAGCCTGACTGCTGTAGCCCTTAAAAGGCAGGGTTACGGGGTGGGCATCCTTGATGCCGATATAACCGGACCCAGCATTCCCAAAATGCTGGGCGTCCGGGAAAAGCCTGTGGGCAGCAATACCGGAATTATGCCGGTTATCTCCCGCTCGGGGATAGAGATGATTTCCTTTAATCTCATCCTTGACCAGGAAGAAGATGCGGTTATCTGGCGCGGGCCCCTTATTTCCAAGGCCATTACCCAGTTCTGGGAGGAAGTAGTCTGGGGGAAACTGGACTATCTGGTGGTGGACCTACCACCAGGGACTGCGGATGCGCCACTCACCGTAATGCAAATCCTGCCGGTGTCGGGGGTGATTATCGTCTCAACGCCCCAGGACCTTACCAACATGATAGTTAAGAAAGCGGTTGGTATGGCCAGGAAGATGGATAAACCCATATTGGGCGTGGTGGAGAACATGAGCTATCTATACGTACCGGAGATAGATAAGAAGATTGAGCTTTTTGGCAGGAGCAAGGGTGAGGAGATGGCACAGGCGGCGGAAGCACCGCTACTGGGGACGCTTCCCATTGACCCGGAACTGGCCCGGCTGTGCGACGAGGGAAATATCGAGCGCTACAGATCGGATGCCTTTGATAGCATGACTGCAAAGCTTGCCAGTGCGATGAATCTGCCTGGTGCAGAAAAGGCGAAGTGACAGTGATATGACGGGCTTGGAACCGGAATATTGCGCGGTAATAATCGAGGAGAACTTGAAAGCAGCCTACACTCCTGAGGTGGTGGACCATGCGCTGTGTCCTGGAAAAGTGGGGGAAATTGCCGGCGCCGACGCGTTTGGAGAAATAACCGACTTCTGAGGGGATACCATGGTCATATGACTCAGGGTCAGCGACGGTGTGCTGGCCCGGGCCAGCTTCGAGACCGATGGCTGAAGCGCTGTTATTACAGGCGGCAGTATGGCCACCTGTCTGGCTGTGGGAAGAGAACCGTGGCTGAAGCTATGAAAGTTGTCCAGTAGCGCATTGAGAGCGCTCTACAACAGAAACTGCGAAAGGGGAGAATAAAAAGAATGCCTCCCGTGGTATCCGTAGTGGGCAGGTCGGCATCCGGCAAGACAACCCTGATCGAGAAGCTCCTTTCCGAGCTTGCCGGCAGGGGTTTTCGCATCGCCACCATCAAGCATACCCCCGATGATGTCGAGTTCGATGAACCGGGTAAGGATAGCTGGCGCCATTTCGAGGCGGGCAGCCAGGCTGCTGTGATCAGTTCACCCGGCAGGGTCTTGTTAATCAAGCCTTCGTTGGAGCTAGCCAGGGTTGCCGAGGTCGCGCGTCTCATCGGTGAGGACTATGACCTGGTTATCACCGAGGGATTCAAGAGGGACAATGCCCCCAAGATAATGGTGCACCGCAGCGAACTCGGCTCTCCTCCGGCCAATCTCAGCAAGCTTATTGCCGTGGTAAGCGATAAACAGGAGAGTGGAGGGGTAAGGCATTTCCAAACTGATGATATAAAGGGTATCGCTGATCTCCTCGAAAAGGGTTTCATAATTCCAGGAAAGGAGCGGGTTTCGCTCTATATTAACGGTATTCCTGTCGAACTTAGCAGTTTTCCCAGGGGTTTTATTACCAGAACTCTCTTGGGAATGGTCTCTTCTCTGAAAGGGGTAGGGAAGGTCGAAAGCCTCGATATTTCCCTGCGGAGGGGAGAGAAAGGAGGAGAGCAGTGAATTCTATCAGTTACGGGCCGGTACCTTCACGCAGGCTGGGGCGTAGCTTGGGTATAAACAATATTCCGCCGAAGATATGTACCTATGCCTGCATCTACTGTCAGCTAGGAAAGACCATCAATATGCAGGTGGACAGGACTGCCTTTTATGAGCCGGAGAAGGTTGCCGGAGCGGTTACCGAACAGGTAAAAAAGGTAAGGGCAAGGGGCGAAGAGATAGATTATCTTTCCTTTGTTCCCGATGGTGAACCCACCCTCGATATAAACCTGGGCAGAGAGATCGAGCTGATAAGGACACTGGGTATCAGGATTGCCATCATCACCAACGGCTCTCTTATCTGGTGTGAAAACGTCAGGGATGTACTGGGCAGGGCTGACTGGGTTTCCCTTAAGGTTGATGCGGTAAACAGGGAACTCTGGCGCCGTATCGACCGTCCCCATAAATCCCTGGATCTCGGTGCCATACTTGATGGGATGCAGAAGTTTGCCGAAAGCTTCAGTGGGGAGTTGACCACGGAAACGATGCTTATCGAGGGCTTCAATGATGGAAGCCGTGAAGTGGAAGAAATAGCCGGTTTCCTGAGCCGTTTGAATCCGTCCAGGGCATATATTGCCATACCGACCCGTCCACCGGCGAGGCGAGATATAAGGGCAGCCTCTGAATCGGCGATAAATATGGCATACCAGGTTTTCTCTGCCAGGATGAAAAAAGTGGAGTACCTGATTGGCTACGAGGGTAATGCCTTTGCTTCCACCGGTAATGTGCCGGATGACCTGCTCGGCATTACCTCGGTGCACCCGATGCGGGAGGAGGCCGTGGCCCAGTTTCTGGCCAGGGCCGGCGAGGGCTGGACGGTGGTGCAGGGGCTGATTGATGATGGGAAGCTGATAGAGCTGGAGTTTCAGGGTAAAAAATTCTATATGCGCAAGCTTCCCGATAGAGCCAGGGCGGTCAAATAGCCGGAAAGAAGGCGGGGAGAGGGAGATAAGGAAGATACGGTGAAGAAGGTAGGCCTTATTGTAAATCCGGTAGCCGGTATGGGGGGTAGTGTTGGGCTAAAGGGTACCGACGGTGAGATGTACAGCAAGGCAATCGAAATGGGTGCCAGCCCGGTCACTCCTTTGCGGGCTGCCGCTTTTCTGTCCAATCTCAAGCATAGACACGGATTTATGCTCCTCGCTGGCCCGGGAAAGATGGGAGAGGATGTTGCCCGTGATAGCGGCATCGAATACCGGGTGCTGTCTTCAATTGACGGAGAGACCGTTACCGCAGATGATACCAGGCGTATTGGCCGGGAGATGAGCGACGAAGCCGACCTGATAGTGTTTGTCGGCGGTGATGGTACAGCCCGTGATATCTGTGATGCTGTGGGTATGAAAACACCGGTAATCGGTGTTCCTTCGGGAGTGAAGATGTTCGGCTCCGTTTTCGCCGTCAATGCCGTGGCTGCGGCCGAAATAGTCGACTCCTTCCTCGAAGGCGATACTGGTGTATCGGAAAAAGAGGTGCTGGATATCGACGAGGAGGCCTACCGCCAGGGGAGGCTGGATAGCAGGCTCTATGGTTACCTCAGGGTCCCGGAAGTAACCGGCCTGGTACAGTCTGGCAAAGAGGCCACCGTATCAAACGAGTCGTCACAGGAGAACCAGGCAGAGATAGCCCGCTATATTATAGAGGATATGGAGGAAGAAGTACTGTATCTGCTCGGTGCCGGTACCACCACTGCTGCGATAGCGAAGATGCTTGGCCTTGAGAAAACGCTGCTCGGGGTGGATGCCATTTATAATCACCGGCTGGTAGCGGATAACCTCAATGAAAAAAAGATGCTCGAGTTGATCGGACATTATCCCAGGGTGAAGATAATCATTTCTCCTATCGGCGGTAATGCCTTTATCTTCGGCAGGGGGAACCAGGAATTCTCTCCTGCCGTGCTGAAGCGGGTGAGACGGGATGATATCGTTGTGGTGGCCACGAGGGATAAGATGAAGGGAGTGCTTTGCCTCAGGGTAGATACCAACGATAGCGAGGTAGACGGAAAGCTCAGGGGCTTTATGAGGGTGGTAACTCACTACAACGAGGAGGTACTTATCGAGGTTGCTTAGAGGTTATCTGCGTTGAGCCAAGTGATTAACCTTAGCCGTAATGAGCTTTCCTATCCTCCTCCCGCGGCGGTGATAACAGCCGCGCAGAGGGGACTTATGGGAGTAAACCGCTATGCCACGGCGGGCGAAATTGGAGATTTAAAGAGGGCGCTCTCAGGATACTGCGGTGCGGAAGAAGGTTCGATTCTGGTCACCTCCGGGGTAGAGATACTGCTGGGTCAGCTACTCCAGCTTTTCTCCCGGCGGGGAGAGATTATCATTGTCGATCCCACCTTCTTTATTATTACCCGGGTTGCCGAATCCCTGGGAACAAAGGTACTCAAGATAAGGCTGACCGGTACTTCCTTCGGCTTGCCCCTTGAGCTCCTCGCTGAGGCGGCGAAAGATGCCGCCCTGGTGGTAATAGACACCCCCAATAACCCTACCGGGCGGCTGCTCCTCGATAGAGAATCAACCGCCATGCTCTGCGAACGTGTGGGCGGTTCGCTGCTGGTTGACGAGAGCTATTGCGAGTTTGCCGGCTTCAGCGTTATGGACATGGTTGAGGATTTCGATAACCTTATAGTTGCCCGCACCATGAGCAAGGCCTTTGCCCTGGCCGGGTTGAAGATAGGCTACATGGCTGCCGGACAGGCGGTTCTCAAAGGTCTATCCAGCCTCGAGGTCGCTCTCAGACCGACCACGCCGAGTGCCTGTGCTGCCATAGCTGCCCTGAATGATCCGGAATATATGAAAAATAATGTAGCGTGCATTGCTCAGGAGAGAGAAAGGGTAGCTAAAAGGGCCTCCGCAATTGGGGCAGAGGTATATCCCAGCCATACCAATTTCCTTCTTATGCGTACCGGCAGGGCCAATACGGCCCGTAAGCTGAAAGATCGGGGCGTGCTGGTATTCGACCCGAGCCGGCAGTTCTCATCTCAATACATACGGGTATCAATTGGAACCGGTGAGGAAAATGACACTTTCCTGTCCGCCTTGCGGGAAATACTGGCGGACGATGACTGAAATGTGCCATCTATTTTCTACAAACGGAGCTAAAACTATTGCGAACCTATCTTGACTGCATACCCTGCTTCCTGAGGCAGGCCCTCGGGGCAGCCAGGGTTATTACGGACGATGTTGAAATTCAGCGGAGGGTGCTCAACGAGGTAGCCTGCCTGGTACCTGAGCTTCCTCTCGATGTTACTCCTCCGGAGATTGCCCAGCAGGTTTACCGGCTCACCTATCGGATTACCGGTAGCAGTGACCCCTACCGTGAAGAAAAGAGAAGAGCGAATGACCGGGCCCTGGAACTCTATCCTGGGTTGAAGAACCAGGTTGCCAATTCCGCTCAGCCGCTGCTTGACGCTGTTAAGCTGGCCATCGGCGGCAATTCCATCGACCTGGGCCCGACATCGAGCTATGCCGATATCGACTCCATAGTATCGTCTGCACTGGATGCCCGCCTGAGCATTGATGATTACGATGCTTTCCACAAAAGTGTTGCCGGAGCCCGGCACATTCTCTACCTGGGTGATAATGCCGGCGAGATTGTATTTGACCGGATACTGGTTGAGGAAATCAAGCGCGCGGCAGGTGATGTTCGTATCGACTTCGTTGTCAGGGAGAGCCCGATAATAAACGATGCCACTATCGAGGATGCCCGTTATGTTGGCCTGGATAAGGAGACCTGTATTGTTACCAGTGGCTCCGATGCGCCCGCCACCGTTCTTGCTCAGTGTTCCTCGGAGGTACTTGAGCTCTACCGTTCTGCCGATATGATTATCTCCAAGGGACAGGGTAATTACGAGTCCATGAGCCTG
>JAGYOC010000174.1 GCA_018399795.1 Dehalococcoidales bacterium | reverse complement strand
GGGAATACAGTCAATCGAAAAAATCCTTAGCCACATCATCAAAGAAGACGGATATCATGTATTTACTACTTCTGAGTTCATGTCCCGGGTAAGAGGCGGGATGAATTCCACCGAAATAAGGGTCTCCTCCCGCAACGCACATGCCTATGTGGATAATATAGATATCCTTATTCCCCTGAAACCTGGCTTGACCCCCTTCCTGGAACAGAGAATCAGCGAAGATACGATCATTATCGGTGAAAAGGAGGAGCTGGACTATGAGCAGATTATCGACGTCCCCTTCTCCGCCATTGCCAAGGAGATCGGGAATAAACTCTACTCAAACACCGTTGCCCTCGGTCTTATCGGCGGGCTGCTGAAGCTGCACGAGAAGTTGATGGAAGAGCATATCACCAAGGTCTTCTCATCCAAGGGTAAAGAGGTGGTAGAAAAAAACCACCAGGCCCTTAAGGAGGGGTATCGCCGCGGAAAAGAGCTCGGTGCCTCCTACAAAATTGAAATAAGCAAAAGCAGGGACTCCAATGAAAATGGGGACTCCCCTGATAAAACAGAGGCAAAACAGATGCTGCTGAGCGGCACCGATGCCGTGGCCCTGGGGGCTTTAGCCGGGGGCTGTAATATGATCAGCTCCTATCCCATGTCCCCCTCCACGGGAGTCCTGGTCTCCCTGGCCGGCTATGCCGAAAGAATGGGCATTTTGGCGGAACAGGCGGAAAGTGAAATTGCCGCCATCAACATGGCCCTCGGCGGCTGGTACGCCGGCGGCCGGGCAATGATAACGACCTCCGGCGGAGGCTACGATCTGATGACCGAAGGGGTCAGCCTGGCTGCGATGATAGAAAGCCCGATGGTACTGCATATCGCCCAGCGCCCCGGACCGGCCACCGGCCTGCCCACCCGCACCGGGCAGGAGGACCTCAATTTGGTTCTTTATGCGGGACACGGCGAGTTTCCCCGGGTAATTCTGGCCCCCGGCACCACCACCGAGGCCTTCGAACTGACCAAACAGGCCTTTGATATTGCCGACCGCTATCAGGTTCCGGTGTTTATCCTCACCGACCAGTATCTGCTCGATTCCTTCTTCGACACCCCGCGCTTTCAGATTGACGGGGTACAGCCGGTCAATCACATAGTGAAAACCGAGGCTGAATACCGTCGCTACGAGCTGAGCGGTAAGGATGCGGAAGGGGCGAAGAGTGATGATAACGGCCTTTCCCCCCGGGGCATTCCCAGCTACGGGGAAGGCCGGGTTCGAATCGACAGCGATGAACATACCGAAGAGGGCTATATTACCGAAGATGTAGTTGAAGTACGGCCGGCTATGGTGAAAAAGCGATTGTATAAAAAGCACCAGCTGCTGCAGGCGGCCGCCCTGCCGCCGGAACTGATCGGCTCCGCAGAGTACTCCACCCTGGTGGTCTGCTGGGGATCGACCCGCAACGCTGCCGTTGAAGCACTGCAGAAAATCGGGTCCGACGAGATAGCCCTACTGCATCTTCCCCAGCTGTTTCCGCTGCACCCCAGT
>JAGYOC010000173.1 GCA_018399795.1 Dehalococcoidales bacterium | reverse complement strand
GTGGTTGGTTACCTCGAACTCAACGGCCACGTCTTCACCGATATTGTAGCTGTCCCTTGAAGGATTTGATGCCAGCTCCACATTGCCGATTCCGAGTGCCTGCTCCCGGGTAGCTGCATCCGGTTCGGAGGCTGGTGCAATCTCCGGTGACGGTGTAGGGCTCGGTTCCGGCGCCGTTTCGGGAGTAAAGGTCTTAAGGTGTATTGCCAGGTTGACGGCAAATGCGGTTATCACCACTGCCAGTACTCTCTGCCAGACAGGCTTGCGCCATAGACCTTGCAGGAGGCGGTTCCGTTTCTCCTGATGATAGGCACGGGCATCCTCTTCGGCGAACCGGGATAGGAGGCGTCCGCGAAGCTGGCTGCTGAACTGCTCACCGGGGGATTCGCGGAGGCTTCTCATTTTACGGGCGAATTCGATGGCGCGGAGGAGTTCATCGTCGGTAATCCCAGAGGTGTCTACATACTCGCCTGCCAGTATGCTATCCAGGATATACGAGAACCTTTTCATCTTGTCTTCGCTAGCCACTATGGGCCTCCTGGAAGCACTTTCTCAGTTGTTGTATGGCCCGGTACACTGTGGTGCCGACGTTGGACTCGGAGATATTCAGGGACGCGGCTATTTGGCGGTTCTTCTGCTCCGAGCCGAACTTGAGCGCAACAATTTCCTGTTCCTTCGGCGAAAGCAGGGAAAGGCATTCCTTCAGTCGGATACGCTCGGCCCGCCTGTCAAACTCCTCTTCCACCGGGGAAGAGTTTCCGCTTACATCGCTCCATTCCTGTAGAGGGACCGTTTTGCTGCCGTGTTTTATACGGTAGTAGTCGATTACCGTGTTACGGGCAATGGCGAAAAGCCAGGTGGATATGGCTCCTTTCTCGGGGCGGTACTGATTGAACTTTTGAAGAGCTTTTTCGAATATCATCGATGTCAAATCTTCCGCACAGGCAGTGCTGTTAACCCGGTAGCTGACATAGCGGTAGACCCTGGGCATATATTCGTCATAGATAGCTGCAAACGACTCCCGCAGGTTTGAGGCGCCAGCTCTAGCATGTGATGAAGTGACTTTCACCCGAATGGATCCCTTCTGATAAATGCCTGCCCCTTTTCATTTTTCGCCTATATAAATATATACGACGAAAAGGCAGTAGTGTCACAATTCAATTGTACCCCATAATTGTGGCGTTCAGGTTGTGAGGGAACCTTATATTTTGCTTATGGGACAGCTCACCGAATTCCAGGCGGCGAAGCCGCCCAGCACGACGGTCAGGTTATGCCAGCCCTCTCTTTTTAGAAGGCTGGCTGCAATCATGGCGCGCAGGCCGCTGCCGCAAAAAACGAACACCGATTTATCCCGGGGGATTTCTCCGCTCCTCTCGATTATCTCGGTGAGGTGTATGTGATGGGCACCCGGGATTTTGCCGGTCTTGTCGAGCTCGGCCTGGCCTCGCACATCCAGCACCAACGTATCATCGTCCGAGTCCAGCTGGTGGCAGAGCTCGGGCACGGTCACTGTCTTGATTGTCCCTGTTTCCCTGCCCGTCCTGTTCCAGTTGCGGATGCCGCCGGCCAGATAACCGGATATCCGGTCGTAACCGATGCGCTGCAGGTATTCAATCACCTTTTCCAGGTGGTGTTTGTCGCTTACCAGCAGGATGGGGCGGTCATAGGGCAGGAACCAGCCGGCAAAACCGGAAATGCCCTCCGGCCAGATGCAGATGGAGCCGGGGATGTGAGCGGCACCGAAACCGTCGAACCTGGTATCCAGGATTATGGATCCCGTAGCCAGGGTGATGAAGGCATCGGGGGATAGCGCTGCCGGTTCGGGTAATGAGCTTAGGTGGGGCGGCCCGGCCAGGTTAAGCTCCTCCATTTTCCGGAAATAGGGTGATTTTTCAAGCTCTCTACCCGTTTCCTTTATGAAGTCTTCCCGCTCCCGATGCTGGAGCCTGGGATTGGTCAACCTTTCCAGTCCTATGGTCGTTACGGGCCGGTCGCTGATTGTGGAGCCGCATACGGATCCGGAGCCGTGAGCCGGGCAGACTATCACCCCGTCACCTAGCGGAAGAAGCTTTCCGAATACGGATTCGTAGATGAGGCTTGCCATTTCCCGTGTCCTCTCGCTTCCGGACAGGTCTGTCCTCCCCACCTCTCCGGCAAAGAGAGTATCGCCCGTGAACACCAGCCAGGGTGTACCCCTACCGTCGCTCAGCAGGTAGCTCATCGAGCCGGGTGTGTGCCCCGGCGTAGCCAGGGCGCGTAGAGACATATTACCGAGCTTCCATTCCTGCCCGTCTTCTGCTGCCTGCCCGTACCGGTAGGGTAGTTGGCCGTCGGCATGCCATATTTCGGCGCCAGTTCTACGCGCGAGTTCAACTGAGCCCGCTAGGTAGTCTTCATTGCGGTGGGTTTCCAGTATGTATCCGATCCGGGCCTCGTTTCTTCCGGCGATATCGATGTAGACATCGACGTCACGCCTGGGGTCGATGACTATTGCCTCGTTACCGCTTCCCAGCAGGTATGAATAGTGCGACAGGCCCTCGGTTTCTATCCTCTGCAACAGCATTTACATACCCTCCGGCTTTTTTAAGATAGATTTCGCTCTACATCAAACGGCAACTAGATAGTGAGAGAGATACTTGCGCTGCCCCTTTTACTTACCTGAAGGATGGCGCTGCACTTTCCAGAGTCTAGTTCCCCATGGTAACTATGTCAAGGCGTAAACAGTGATTTACTTGACAGGCAGTTTGATATAATACTAGACTAATATGATTAATACAGTCAACTAAACAAGGTTTGTGATGAGGCTTTCTACCAGGACAAGGTACGGAATGAGGTTGCTGGTTGACCTGGCTATTCGATATGGCGGCGGGCCGGTATCTTTGAGAGGCATCTCAAAGAGGCAGAATATCTCACTGCACTATCTTCATCATATCGTTGCTCTACTGGTCTCGGGTGATATCGTGTTTACCTTGAGAGGTAACAGGGGTGGCGTGGGTCTGTCCAGACCACCAGAAAAAATCAAGCTGAGTGAAGTCGTCAAACTACTGGAGGGGCCTATCTCGCCGGTAAATTGTGTCGTTGACCCCGGTGCATGTGCCCGTTCCGATTGTTGCATTGCCAGGGATGTTTGGAAGGAGCTCGATGAAACGATTCACACGGTCCTGGAATCTATAACGCTGCAGGGCCTTGTCGAACGTCAAAAACAGAAGGCCACGTCAACGTATAACATATGAAGCGAATGTATAGGCACGGATTATTATCTCGCATGTAGAGTAAATCCTGGAGATGAATAGTATGGACAGGCTCAAATACAGGACAGTAGAAATCCCGCAGTTAACCAGGGGTATAGCACGGGATACCACGGAACTTATCGGTAACACCCCTCTGGTTAGATTGAACCGGATAACCGGAGACGCCGGAGCGGAAGTGCTGGCAAAGCTTGAATCGTTTAACCCCGCAGGTAGTATTAAGGACCGCATTGGGGTATCAATGATTGTGGATGCGGAGGAAAAGGGTTTGATAAACAACGAAACCGTTATTGTTGAGGCTACAAGTGGCAATACCGGTATCGCCCTTGCCCATGTTTGTGCTGCCAGGGGATACAGATTGATGATAACTATGCCGGATACGACGTCACTGGAACGGAGGAAACTCCTGTCGATGCTGGGCGCCGAAGTAGTGTTGACACCGGGGACCGAGGGTATGCCGGGTGCGGTTGAGAAAGCAAAACAGTTGGCCAGTGAAAATCCGAATTGCCTTATGACCGAACAATTCAGCAATGCGGCCAATCCCGAAATACACCGGGTTACCACGGCTGAGGAGATATGGCGTGACACCGGGGGAAAGGTGGATATCGTGGTTTCCGGAGTAGGAACGGGAGGGACCATTACTGGAATATCCGAGGCGATCAAGAAAAAGAAACGGGAATTCAAAGCCGTTGCGGTCGAGCCCGATAATTCCCCGGTTCTCTCCGGGGGAGAACCGGGGAGCCATAAAATTCAGGGTATCGGAGCGGGTTTTGTACCGGATGTGCTGCGGATGGATTTGATTGACGAGATTATCAGGGTCGGTGACGAAGATGCCAGGGTGACAGCAGCAAGACTGGCCAGAGAGGAGGG
>JAGYOC010000172.1 GCA_018399795.1 Dehalococcoidales bacterium | reverse complement strand
AAAACCGTAACGTCGATGCGGCCAAAGGCGGGTTAAAAAGAGTTATCACCCTTCACCAACGGCGTTATCGATAAGCGTGATGCGCAGGGGCTTGCCTCTCTTGTCCATCTCGATCGCTACCACATCGATTCGATACAGCGAAGGCAAATCCGTGTGTCTCTCAATATAGTAGAGAGCGGTAGTCTTCAAGTGTTTTTTCTTTGTCTGGGTTATGGATTCCTCGGGGCTGCCAAATTCAGTGCCTGTTTTTGTTCTTACCTCGATAAATACGAGGTAATCATGGTGCCTGGCAATGATATCTATTTCTCCCCTGGGGCAGCGGTAGTTGGTTTCCAGAATGCGGAATCCTCTCTTCTTGAGGAAATCGCGTGCTATGTTTTCGCCCCGGATGCCCGTATCCCGTCGCTTCACTTTTCACACAGCTTTCTTACCGGTAAGAAGGAGCGGCGGTGGATGGGACAGGCTCCTATACGCTGAAGACAGGCGATATGTTGCCTGGTTCCGTAGCCCTTGTGTTGGGCCAGTCCGTAGCCGGGGTAAGTTGCGTCCATTTCGGTCATGAATCTATCGCGGGTTACCTTGGCGATTATGGAGGCGCAGGCGATGGAGAAGCATAATCTGTCACCACCTACGATGCCTTTTTGGGGCAGTTTTACCCCGGGCAGGAGCAAATAGTCGATGAGAAGGCAATCAGGAGGTGGTGAAAGAATCTCGACGGCCATTTTCATGGCATACCTGGTTGCACCCACTATTCCACTTGAGTCAATGATATCCGGCATGGCCATCCCGGTACCGGTGGACAGAGAAATATCCTGGATATGATGATACAGGTATTCCCGGCGGGAGGGACTGAGTAGCTTGGAGTCCCTTATTTCTTCCTGCCAGGGGGCTTTAACCAGTGGGGGTAGTATAACTGCTGCGGCGGCTACTGGGCCGGCTAGGGCTCCCCTTCCTGCTTCGTCAATACCGGCGATGAGATGGTGCCCTGCCGATCTCATTCCCTCTTCCTCGGCCAGTGAGGGTAACGACGGGTTACTTTTCGTTCTCACGGTTCGCTCTTTCAATGATACCTCCGCCCAGTACTTCTTCACCACGGTAGAAAACGACATCCTGACCGGGGGCAATTGCACTCTGTGCTCTGTCGAAGGTTACCTCCATGCCTGAATCCTTATTACGCAGACGGACAGATGCCTCTTCTGTGCCATAGCGGATTCTGGCTGTAATATTGCCTTCATCCATTGGCGGTACCCCGCTGACCCAGGTCATATCACGTGCAATAAGTTTATGGTTCAGCAGCTCTTTTTTGCTGCCCACTACAATCCTGTTGCTCTGGGTGTCAATTTTCAATACGTAGAGCCTCTTTCCTGAACTCAAACCCAGCTTTTGTCTCTGGCCAACAGTATAGAGTGATAGGCCACGGTGTTTGCCCAGGGTATTGCCGGCTGTATCTATGATATCCCCCTCTTCGAGCGGAATACAACCTGCCAGAAAGGCACGGTAGTCGTTATCACGAACAAAGCAGATATCCTGGCTATCCTCTTTGCCATTGGCTTTAATGCTCAGGCGGTGAGCTTTTACTATTACCTCCGATTTAAACAGGTTGCCCAGTGGCAGGATAAGGTGCTTCAATTCCTTCTGGCCGAGACGATAAAGGAAGTAGGATTGGTCTTTGGAGGGGTCTCTGCCCCTGAGCAGATGGTATCTATGTGGGGAATACTCCACACGTGCGTAGTGTCCGGTAGCCAGGTAATCAAAACCACCTGTAAGTACCTTATTGAGGAGAAAGCCGAATTTTATTTCCTTATTGCAGGTGGTACATGGGTTCGGAGTACGGCCGAAACGGTATTCCCGGCAGAAATAGTCGACAACAGAACGGCGAAATTCCTCTTCAAAATCTACGACCTCAAGGGGGATGTCGAGCCCACGGCAGGTATCTTTGAGGCCTTCGATATCGCTTTCCTGGCTGTTATAGGCGAATAGCTTGAGGTGTACGGCGCTTACCTGGTAGCGGCCACTCTTCTTGAGCAGGATGGCCGCCATTAGGGAATCTATGCCTCCACTCATCGCCACGATAACCTGTCTGTTAGCCATCTGTGCCTTCGTTACAACCCTTCCAGAAGCCTGCTGACCTTCTGCCAGATAACTCCGGCGATTATGTCCCTGCTCTGCGTTCCGTCGATAACCAGCCAGCGCGAGGGCTCATTTGCGGCAAGTCTTAGATAACCGTCTCTCACCCGCTGATGAAAGTCGAACTCCTCCCGCTCAAAGCGGTCTCTGGAGTTTTTGTCCTTTCTTTTTAGCCCTACTTCAACCGGCACATCGAGAAGCACAGTTAAGGATGGCTTAAATACCCCAGTGGCGGCGTTATTCACGGCCAGCACGGTTGCGGTGTCGAGCATCCTACCGTATCCCTGGTATGCGGTGGTTGAATCGGTATAGCGGTCGCTGATGACGGCCATGCTGTTTTCCAGAGCTGGTTTGATTATCTGGTTTACCGATTGGGCGCGGGCGGCATTGAACAACATCAGCTCGGCTACAGGTGTGATACTGCTGTCGCCATTCCACTTTATCCAGCGTGCGATTTTCCTGCCTACCGTAGTACCCCCCGGTTCGCAGGTAAGAACGGTCGGAAAGCCATTTTTGAGGAGTCGGCGGTAGAGCCTTCTGGAATGAACGGACTTGCCGCTTCCCTCCCCCCCCTCAAATGTGATGAATAAAGACATGATTACCTCGAGTAAAGGTTAGTATATTGGAAATGCGGTGGTTTTATCAACGGGGGGTGTTTTTGGAGTTAACAATATATCCTGACCCTGCGGTTGGGGTCTTTACCGGTACTCTGGGACAGCAGATCGTTTCTTCTGGCTATCAAATGTTGTAATCGCCTTATATAGGCGCTCTGCGGGCTGAGGTCAATGCCGTCCTGCTGCCCTTCCTTCAACTGGTTGACCGCCTCTTCTGCCTCTACCAGGGCTCGCTTCAGAAAATTTGACTTATCCGGCATGTCGGAAGGGTATATATCGGACAGAAGCTGCCTCATCTGGGCTGGCGTATTGCTCTTTAAAACGTAGAGTGGTAGCTTGGCGGCCTCGGCATCCCTCACCTTTTGCGGCTTGCGGCGATAGTAGTTTTTCGAGGTTATGAAGAGTTCGGCGTCGTTCATATTCTGTACTATATTTAGATCCAGCTTCATTTCCTTGGTAATCTGCTCCAATCGTCCCCGATTTATTCCAAAGATGTATACCCTGGCTGGTTCATTCTTGCCCATTGGCTTTCTGCCACTGCCGGGCACCGTCGTGGTGGAGGTGTCTGTATGTTTTGAGATCCTGACCGCGCCATTTTTGTCCAGGTCACGTATCTCGGTGTCAAGCACCTGCCCACGCAGGATGGCATCGACTGCTTCATCGACGTCGGGCCGTATTGCTACCCGGTCCCAGTCTTGGATCTCGATGACTATGTTGAAGGTTGGCGCTGAAGTGCGCTCCAAGATTGACTTCTTGGTGCCTCTCCTTTTGGCTTCTTCGTCACCAAGCGTTACCGTCTGTATTCCCCCGATGAGGTCACAGAGGGTCGGATTCATCATCAGGTTTTCCAGAGTGGTGCCGTGCGCTGTACCGATGAGCTGTACACCGCGTTCGGCAATGGTACGGGCTGCTTGTGCTTCTAGTTCTGTGCCGATTTCATCGATTACTATTACCTCAGGCATATGATTTTCGACCGCTTCAATCATAACGGCATGCTGTCTGGTTGGTGTTGCTACCTGCATCCGCCGGGCATGCCCGATAGCCGGGTGGGGTATATCACCGTCACCGGCGATTTCATTGGATGTGTCGACGATGATAACCCTCTTCTCGAAATCGTCGGCTAGCACTCTGGCCACCTCACGTAACATGGTTGTCTTTCCCACTCCGGGACCACCAAGGAGAAGGATGCTCTTGCCCGTTTTAACGATGTCTTCAATGATTTTGATGGTGCCGAAAACGGCTCTTCCCACACGGCAGGTGAGTCCGACAATGCGGCGTTTCCGGTTGCGAATGGCCGAGATTCGATGCAGGGTGCGCTCTATTCCAGCCCTGTTGTCATCGCCGAAGCTGCCTACCCGTGAGATGACATAATCGAGGTCGGCTTCGTCGATATCCTTGGGGTTGAGGATTACCTCACGGTTGGAGAAGCGGGCTTCTGCGGGCCGCCCGAGGTCAAGGATTACCTCCAGCAGCTCATAGTTATTGGTCTGCTCGCAAAGTGGCTGGCGGACGTATGGAGGAAGAATATCGAGCAGGGCTTCCAGATCATCGGTAATAACCTTTTGCAAAAGCAATCCTCTTAGCTTCAAGATTTTCTGTGTTCGTCGATAATCTCCAAAAAATACTGGTGAAATCTGGGGTCCCCGGCCAGCTCAGGGTGGAAAGCGGTAGCTAGCAGATTATCTTCCCTGGCTGCGACTATGGTGCCATCGGCAAGTCTGGTCAGTATCTCTGTTTTACCGTTTATGCTTTCGATAAGAGGGGCCCTGATGAATATACCCCGAAAAGGGGCTTCGCCCAGTACCGGTATGCAAAGTTCCGTTTCGAAGCTCTCTTTTTGGCGGCCGAATGCATTTCTTTTCACCGTTATGTCCATTAGCCCCAGCGGTTCCACATCAAGGTCGGTAACTTCCCTGGACATTAGTATCATTCCGGCACAGGTTCCCATTATCGGCAGGCCGGCTTGAGCCAGCCTTTTTACTTCACCGGCGATACTATAACTTGACATAAGGGATGCGATAGTAGTGCTCTCACCCCCGGGTATGATAAGGCCCTCAAGAAATTTTAGATCCGGTGGTAGACGGACCGGTATCGTTTCAATGCCTAGAAGGTGCAGCATGGCGATATGTTCGGCAAAGGCTCCCTGCATGGCAAGGACACCTATTCTCATCTTACCATCCTCGGGATGCGAGCAACTCTTCTTCAGGGATCTGCTTGATATCAAGACCGGACATGGCTTCGCCCAAGTTCTTGGATACCTCGGCGATGATGGCGGCATCCTGATAGTGTGTGGTTGCCTTGACTATGGCTTTGGCCATAACTTCGGGATTGGCTGATTTGAAGATGCCGGAGCCAACAAAAACACCGTCGGCGCCCAGTTGCATCATGAGTGCGGCATCAGCCGGTGTAGCTATTCCACCGGCGGCGAAGTTAACCACCGGAAACTTTCCAGACTGATGTATTCCCCTGACCAGCTCGAATGGTGCCCCCATTTCTTTGGATTCAGCCATAAGCTCGTCTTCGGACATTCCGGTCAATCTGCGTATGGATCCCATTACGGAACGCATATGCCGGACTGCTTCGACGACATTACCGGTTCCTGCTTCACCTTTGGTTCGAATCATGGCAGCACCCTCACCCAACCGGCGCAGTGCTTCGCCCAAGTTGCGGCATCCACAGACGAAGGGTACCTTGAAGTCATGCTTCCAGATATGGTGACTTTCATCGGCAGGGGTTAATACCTCTGATTCATCGATATAGTCTACCCCCAGTGCTTCTAGGGCACGAGCCTCTACGAAATGTCCGATGCGGCACTTGGCCATTACCGGTATGGATACCGATTTCTTGATGTTCTCGATGACGGTGGGGTCGGCCATGCGGGCTACTCCACCGGCGGCACGGATATCGGCGGGGACTCTCTCCAGCGCCATTACCGCGCAGGCGCCTGCTTCCTGAGCGATCCTGGCGTGCTCAGCGGTAACCACATCCATAATTACCCCGCCTTTCAGCATCTTGGCCAGACCGGCCTTGACTTCCCATGTGCCACTTTCCATATTAATGCCCCCTAATCAACCTCATGATCGATTTATAGATCTGTTTACAATAGTATTTTATCACTGCCAGGTTTGATTGGCAAGAAGTGCTAGACGGCATATGGCTTTGATAGGGGATATATATTGGCGATTCTGCTTATGGCTAGTATAATGCAATGGAAAGAGTTGTTGTAGGTGTTCTGTATGCATCGTTATGTGCATGGATATTCGGAGAGAGAGACCAGGCGGCTTTATGACCA